>JAADHX010000416.1 GCA_013151655.1 Actinomycetota bacterium | reverse complement strand
GGGGTTGACCTTGGCGTTGCCCTGGTTTGGGGTTGACCTTGGCGTTGCCCTGACCTTGCAGCGAGGGTTAGGTGCGCAGGGTGGCTTTGGTTTTCTTGGCGACGGCGGCGATGCACTCGTTGCGAAGTTTGGCGACTTCGCCGTCGGTGAGGGTGCGGTCTTGGGCCTGGAAACGGAGGCGATATGTCAGACTGCGGGTGCCGTCGGCGACGCCGACACCGCGGTAAACGTCGAACAGTTCCAAGCTCACCAATAGCTGGCCTCCAGCGCGGCGTAGCTGACTTTCGACGGCCGAGGCGGCTACACCATCGGAAACCTCAAAGGCCAGATCAATGTTCGACGTTGGCTGCTTACTAACCGGGCGATACTTGCGGTTGCCATGGGGGCCGTTTAACACGGCTCCGAGATCGAGTTCTAGCCACGCCACCCGGCCAGAGATCTCGTAATTCTGAAGAACATCGGGGTCGACTTCGCCGACGTGTCCGCGCACTCTTCCGGCAATGACAACTTCGGCCGAGCGGGTTGGGTGCATTCCCGCCGGGGACGCCGGACGCAACTGAACGTTAGGGAGAGCGAGGGTCCGCTCGAGCAGGTCGAGAATGGCAACCGCGGTCGGCGCCTCTTCGCCCGCCAGAGCAACCGCTAGGTACTCGCGTTCGTCGGGTAGCAGTGAGCCCTCAGGAGCAGGCAAGAACACGTGGTCGATCTCAAAGAAGCGGGGCGGACGGTTTCCGTACGACTGGTTGTAGGCCACAGCCTTTAGCTGGCCAGGCAGCAGCGATGTGCGCAGAACTGACTCTTCGGCCACAAGGGGGTTCGTTAGAGATACGCCATCTTCGGCAAGGCCAGCGGCCCGAAGGTCGCCCGGCGCAAGAAATGGCATCGGAAGTGTTTCGTCGCACCCGGCGCCAACCAACACTTGGCGAACATGTCGGCGGTCCTGTTGGTACGGCGTTAGTGAACCGGTCAAGGACCCTGCCGGAACGGTGCGCACAATGTTCTCGTAGCCGTACAGGCGGGCGACCTCTTCAGCGATGTCGGTCTCGGAGGTGGTGTCCCATCGCCATGTTGGAATGGTGACGTCCAATTCGGAGTTGTTTCCCGCCGGTGTGGCGCCACTTGAAACCGCCCCGACCCCAAATCCGATTGAGGTGAGATGCCCAGCGATTACGTCGGAGGGTAGGTCGGTGCCGATGATCGAGTTGATCTTCGCAGCGCGGATTCGAACGGGGGCCGTTGATGGAGTGACACCGGCCTCATCGACATAGCCGTCGACGGCGGTCGCTCCGGCCTGCACCGCCAGCTGCATGAATCGTTGCATGGCCCGGTCGATATTGTCGCCCCAGTCGGCGCCTCGCCTGAATCGTGTCGATGCCTCGCTTGGCAGATTGAGCCGCTTGACGGTTCGCGAAATGGACGGCGGATCCCACCAGGCCATCTCGACCAAGACGTTTGTGGTGGTGTCGGAGATTTCGGTTGTGGTTCCACCCATCACGCCGGCCAGGCTTACGATCTCATCGTTGGTGTTGGTGATCACACCGTCTGTGCTGACAAGTCCGCGCTCGACACCATCGAGCGTTAGCAGGGTCTCGCCTTCACGGGCTCGGCGAACTTGAAGGTGACCGCCTGGAAGTCTGTCGAGGTCGAAGGTGTGGTTGGGTTGACCAAGCTCGAGCATCACGTAGTTCGAGATGTCGACGACAGAGTTGATCGGTCGCATGCCGAGCGCAGTTAGGCGCCGCTGCATCCAGACCGGCGACGAGCCCACCGTGAGGTCGCGCAGCACGCCGGCCACAAAGCGCCCGCACAGCTCGGGGTCGATGATGTCGACCTTGACGAGGCCGTCGATTCGTTCGGTCGAACGGACCAGGTCATAGGCGGGAAAGTCGAAACTGATGCCTAGGGCCGCCGCTAGGTCGCGGGCAACGCCGGCGACAGACATTGCGTCGGGGCGGTTGGCGTTGACCTCAAGGTCCCACAGAACATCGCGCTCGATGCCTAGAGCCTCGGCCAGCGATGCACCGAGTTCGGCGCCATCGACGACCTGGTCGTTGAGGATGAGAATGCCGTCCTGGTCGTCGCCCATATCGATCTCGGCGCCGGAACAGCACATGCCGTTCGACAGCTGACCACGCATGGTGCGCTGAGCGATCTCCATGCCGTTGGGCATGACGGTCCCGACCGTGGCGAAAGGTATGAGATCGCCGATCGACATATTGAAGGCGCCACAACAGACCTGGAGAGCGTTTCCGTCGCCGGCATCGACATCGACGAGCTGAATCTTGTCGGCGTTGGGATGGGGGCGAAGGTCGAGGACCTTGGCCAGAACAACCCCAGGCACTAGTTCGCCGGTAACGGTCACCTCCTCGACTGCTAAACCGAGCATCGTTAGCTGATCGCTGAGAACAGCCAGGTCGCCGTCGATGTCGGGGGCAAACTCACGTAGCCAGGACAGTAGAACTTTCATCTCAGCACCTAGCTAGAACTGTTTCAGGAAGCGAACATCGTTGTTTACGAGTTCGCGAATGTCGTCGAGTTGGTAGCGCATGACCGCCAAACGATCGATGCCGAAGCCGAAAGCGAAACCTTGCCACTGCTCGGGATCGATCCCGCAATTCTGTAGCACGTTTGGATGAACCATGCCGCAGCCGCCGAGCTCGAGCCACGAACCATCTGGCCGTGAGATGTCGAACTCAGCGCTTGGCTCGGTGAATGGGAAATAGGACGGCCGAAGTCGGGTCTTGACCTCGCCGCCGAAGAATTCGTGTACGAATTTGTCGATCGTTCCGGCAAGGTCGCCCATTGAGATGTCGCGGTCGATGACTAAGCCTTCGATTTGGAAGAACGCCGGAAGGTGGGTTGCGTCGGCGGTGTCGGTGCGGAACGTACGGCCAGGGGCGACGATGTAGATGGGAGGCTCGGTTTGTTCCATCGTGCGAATCTGTACCGGGGAGGTGTGTGACCGGAGCATTACCTCCTCTGGTTCGCCAAGGTCGACGAAGATGGTGTCGAAACTCCCTCTTGCTGGATGCCACTCTGGGATGTTGAGCGCTTCGAAGTTGTACCAAGCCGTCTCGACCTCAGGTCCCTCGGCGATGGTGAAACCCATTCCGACAAACACGTCCTCGAGGCGATCTCGAGCCTGAGTAACCAAGTGAAGTGAGCCACGATCGATCTCAGGCCGAAGTTCGGTCAGGTCGAGACGTTCGGACTCGAGTTGGATGGCTCTTGTCGCCCTCGCCAGACGGTCGCGAGTTGTTTCGAAGGCCGCCACCATCTCTGTTCGGGCGTCGTTTAGCGCTAGTCCCGCTGCCTTACGATCGGCTGGGTCGAGCTGGCCAAGCTGGCGTTTGGCCAGGGTTAGCGGCGACTTCTTGCCGAGGTGGGTGGCTTCGAGGGTTGCCAACGTCGCGAGATCGGCAACGCCATCTAGTGCGGCTAGTGCAGTGGCCCTTAGCTGCGGAAGTTGCTCGATCATTGGTCAAAGACTACGGCGTTCCCGTGGCCGAAGAGGCCATTTCTGTCTGACATGGCGTGATGTCTGGCGGGCACGGTCAGTAGTCGACGGGAATGGCCAGGAGGTCGTCGACCAATCGGCCCCAGATGAACGCGCCTCCAAGTGGCCCGTAGTGGAGGCCGTCCCAGCGAAGGTTCACCTCGCTGCCGACGGACGGGTCATCGCAGAACTCAGCGGGAGGCCCGAGCATCGTGACTCCGTCGCTGTAGGTGCTCGCCACTGCACGCATGAGATCGGTGATGTGATCGGTGCGCCAGCGTTCGCCCCGCTCGGCCTTGGCTGTGAGGCCCCCGCCATCGACGGGATCGAAACACGGCACTTCAAGCAGCACCACCTCGGTGTCGACCGCGAGCAGCGCATCGACGCCTCTTCGAATACCGTCGGT
>JAADHX010000064.1:6591-6836 GCA_013151655.1 Actinomycetota bacterium | reverse complement strand
CGTCGGCTGGGAGGCTGGCTTTCATGATCGCGTCGGCCTGCTCAGTACTAATAGATCCGTTGTTCAACGCCTCGGCCACGTCGGGGTGGGCTTCCAACCGTTTCGCACGAGCAAGACGTTCACGCTCAGCCCGACCAGAAGGACCACCACCACCACCCCGGCCGTTTGGGCCAGAACCAGCACCACCCGTGTCATCCGAACCTGAGTCGGTATCAGAGTCTGAACCTGAACCATCGGAATCTGCG
>JAADHX010000064.1:0-6526 GCA_013151655.1 Actinomycetota bacterium | reverse complement strand
AATGCAATGTTGCTTCTTGGCCATCAAGACGCGAACGCATCGACTGAACCTCATACAACAAACCCTCAACACAAAGAAGATCCATCTCCTCGAGTTCATCAGATGTGTGAAACCGCACACTCGCCATTCGCATAAACCCCACAATACCAAACACACGTTCTGGTACCACCAAAACCACAGGATTATTCAGAAAACGGATGCACACCTTATGACGACAACCAAAACCGAGCCGCATGCAATTGAAAGCAATGGACAGGGGTGGCTTAACTCCAGCCGAAAACCCACGACGTAGCCATCGAAAGCCCCAATCTTCCGCTTCGCTCTGGTGGCTGTGTGCAGCGAACTAGCGGGCTTAAGACGCGGGCACAGGTCCCTGCGGCGGACCGTCGCCATCGACCAACGCGACTGACTCGTCCCAGCGATGGTGTGCTCGCGACATCACCAGTGCTGCCAAGCCGAAGAGGATGGCCGAAATGGTCATCGCCGTCGGAACACCAGCCGCCTGGGCGACTACACCTAGGGCGATACCGCCACCGATCTCGCCAAAAGCCTCGGCCTGGCCGACGAACGAGTGGACGGTGGCGCGTTGGCGACTCGATGCAAAGGTGTTGGTCCAAGCGGCAACAATTGGTTCTGACGCGACCCACGAGCCGCCATGCAGCACTAACCCGAGTGCGGCTAGGGCGAGAACGTCGATCTGGGCCAACATGGCGACTCCAACGGCGGTGAGAGTCATCAACCCAACCATCAGCCGAACCACAGCCTTGCCGTTGATTCGGTCTCGGAGCAGCCACAGCGCAGAGGCCCCTACCAACGACCGTGCCGCCACGATCACGGCTACCACCACAATCTCATTGAAGTCTTGTGGCAGGCCTACATCGAGAAGCCTGCGGATATCGAGCCTGTCGATTGCTTCCTTGGCGAGTCCGCCGATTACGACGGCGGTAACCAGGGGATGTGGCGGCACTCGCGAGCGCCGGCCTTGAGCGTCTGGGTGAACTCGGCCCATCCGGCCTGGTCGGACCTTACAAACGCGGTCTCTGGCATAACCACCGCCAGGTAGACACCCCAGGCGGTGTAAAGAACTCCCGCTACCACGAGCGACGTTGTAAGGGTAGTTAAGGCTCCAAGAGCTCCGAATACCGCTACGCCTAAAACCCCGGCAATCAGCTGAAGGCGTGCTCTGCGAAGCAGGACGGGTTCGGTCTCGGCGGCCGAACCGATTTCGTCGGTGATCCATGCTGTCTCGGCCCCCGACTCGAAGGTGAAGCCAATGCCGACAACAATCTGGGCCACGACAATGGCCGCAAAGGGCTCGACGATCGCGGTAAATACGATCGCCGGCCCGATCATCAAGAATGAGATGACAGTGGACCATTTACGCGAATAGACGTCGGCAACAACGCCCGTTGGTATCTCGGCGGCCAGGATTGTTAGCTCCATGGCGGTGCCTAGCAGTACCAGCTGGATTGGCTCGAGCTCTAGGTCGCTGACGAACCGAAGAAACAGCAGCGGCCAGAATCCGCCGAGTGTCAGCCGTCTGGCGACGCCTGTGGAAATGTAGATGCGAGTTGCTCTGGCCTTGGAGTCTTCGCTTGGGTCAGGCACTTAGGTTCGCGGCGCAGCGATCGCGGGCCTACTTTTGGCCAAATGAGTTAGCCAAGCTTGTGCCGTCGAAGTCAGACGGTGTCTGACCGGTGGTGGCATACATGTACAGCGCCGTTTGGAAGATCGCGTTAAGCGATGTGAGAACAGCACTCAGGGCCACGACGCCGATGACAGCGATGATTACCGCTAGGACGATTAGCACCGTCATGCCCGTGGCGAATAGGAGCACAACGACGAGGATCAGGGGAATAGCGGCAACAATGCCGAGGATTCCGAAACCTACCCTCGCGGCCAGGTTCTCGCCCCAGGTGGTCTTCAGCAGCTGTCCCGACCGCTTAACGCCGTCGATGGCGCCAAGGTCGTCGATAATGATGGCCGGAACGACCAGGAACGTGACGATCTCCCACGCCGCACCGGCGAGACTAATGACCATCTTGCCAATGAACCCGGCCCGCTCTCTGAGCGCTTGAAGAATCAAGCCGACAGTTGCTGTGAGAATGGCCCAAGGCATGAGACCGCCGAGGTGTTTGGCCGCTCGGGATATGGAGCTCCTGACAGTCGGGTCGCCACCTGTCATCCGTTCGTAGGCGCCGGCTACGAGGGCACCGTTAAAGAACACCGCGATCATGCTCAACCCCATGGCAGCAATGAGCCCAAGGATCGCAATAGCCGGGTTGAACGATTCTTCGCCCGTAACTGCGTCGATCGTTCCCGAATCGAGCATTCCCCAGGCTGGAATAGCCAAGACACCCAACAGAATGAGCGAAGCAAAGACTGACATCACCGGCAGCCACAACAGCTCGCGATCCTTCATCAGAACCCGCCAAGAAACCTTGCCAAGTTCGATCGTGTTGCGAATGCGTGCCATCATTTTGCGCCCCCAAGAAGCGGTAGATCCTCAAGTGTAGAGCGTCCCTGCCGCTCCGCTAGTTCGAATTGCTCCGCGTCCCTGCCGCTCCGCTAGTTCGAATTGCTCCGCGTCCCTGCCGCTCCGCTAGTTCGAATTGCCCGCTCCGCTAGTTCGAATTGCTCCGCGTCCCTGCCGCTCCGCTAGTTCTAATCCTCCCGGAGACAAGTGGTCCGGCGGTCGGTTGGGTAGGTCGTTTCCAACAGCACCTCGTGCACCAGACGTACGACGCAAGCGTTGTCTGGGTAAACGGTGTGCTGAAGGTGTTCTACCTCGATGAGGTAGCCGTTCGACAGAGTCTCGGTGGCCAGCCCAACAGATTCGACGAACGGTGTGGCCGGGTCGTTGGGGTTGCCGATGACGAGAATCGGAACGTTGGCTCCGTCGAGAGCAATCGACAATGGCTCGGGAGCAAACTGGTCGTAGTACGGGCAAGCATCGAAGGTGTCGAAGTTCAGCGCGGCCAGCAGCGGCAGCTGATCCTCGATCTCGTCGAACATGACCTCTGAATCGTTGATGCGGTCGGCTCGGTCGACGTGGCTTTCGACCACCCAGTCGTCGAGGCAGTTGATGTGTCCTGTGATTGAGACCTGGCCAGGGTTGGGAATCTGAAACTGCGCTGACGACGCAAACACCGAGGGGTCGTCATCGATGGCCAGCCCGGCGATGCCCGCGTACAACAGCGACCATGTGTCCTCGCTGTAGAGGGTGGTTATCAGCCCCAGTGGCCCGGCCAGCGGATTGTCGTCGAGTTCGTTGGCCACAAGATCGAACTTCTGTGTGGCCCGAAGGTACAGACTCAGAGGATCGCCGTCGTTGAAGATTTCACAACTAGCGTCGTCGCAAGCACTCAAAGCTCGATCCAGCAGGACCTCGAACGTTTCGATCTCGAGGATGTCGTTGGCGACTCGCTCGGCGGTCGTTGCCGACGGGTCGATCGGATCCTGGGCGCCGTCGAGCACCATGGCCCTCACCCGATTCGGGAACAGCGACGCATACCATGTGCCAATGGTCGAGCCGTACGAGTATCCGAGGTATGAGATCTGATCCTCGCCGAGTGCGGCCCGGATGATGTCCATATCTCTGGCTACGAACTCGGTGTGAAGTAAACCGGCTACCGCACCCATACTTTCGACACACAGAAGCGCAGCATCCTCCGCGATCCTTGTTTCGGCCGCAGTGTCGATATCGCCTTCAATGTCGTTCGTTGCAGCCAGTCGCTCGCCATCGGCTCCACAGGCAAAGGCAGGCTCGGACGCGCCGACGCCGCGTGGATCGAAGCTGACGATGTCGAATGCGTCGAGTTCCTGGGGGAAGAACCCGGCGGCAAACGCTTCTAGGAGTTCAAGCCCGCTTCCACCAGGTCCACCAGGGTTCACAACCAATACCCCGAGGCGTTCTGAGGGATTCGCGGCGGGGATCCGACCCACTGCTATCTCAAGTGATGCCTGGCCAGATCCTTCGGCGTAGTCCAGTGGAACCGCAACTTCTGCGCACTCGAAACTGCCGCACGGACGCCACGTGATCGGCGCACTTTCGAAGCTCGACGTCTGGTCTGGGATTGCGATCGAGCCATCGATGCCGCCCACGGTCGAGTTGCTGCTGGGCGCCATCGCGGTGGTCGGTCCGGACGCGTTTGGTTCGTCACCAGAACAGGCCGACGCCGCGATTGCGACGATGGCGAGCAATGCTGCGGTCGCTCGCCGTTTCGAAACGTTCTTCACCCGTATAAAGATACGGCCCGCTTGGCTGAGCCAATCATCGGGCCCGTATCCTTGGCCGTTCATGTCAGCTAGCCCTTCGCGATATCACGTTGTTACCCTCGGGTGTCCCAAGAATGAGGTCGATTCCGACAAGCTCGAAGGCACGCTCATTCGCGACGGCATGGTTCGCACTGAGAATGCCGACGACGCCGATCTCGTAGTCGTCAACACGTGTGCCTTCATCGAGGATGCTCGCCAGGAGTCGATCGATACGGTCCTCGCCCTAGACGACCTCAAACGCGACGACGCAAGGCTTGTTGTCACCGGATGTATGGCAGAACGGTATGGCGAAGAACTGGCCGAGGCGTTGCCCGAGATCGACCGGGTAGCTGGCTTCGGTGTCCCGGTATCGCTTGGTCGCAAACCTCTTGGCCTCAATGTTGTTACCGAAACTGTGCCATCGTTCGACCTTCTCAATTTGCCGAGGCCCAAGAGCCGCCGACCGTGGGCCTACCTAAAGGTGGCCGAGGGCTGCGATCGCAAATGCGGCTTCTGTGCCATCCCGAGCTTCCGCGGTCCTCAGCGCAGCCGAGCTATCGCCGATCTTGTCGCCGAGGTCGAACAGCTTGAGGTCAATGAGATCGTTCTTGTCGCCCAAGATCTGGCCAGCTACGGGCGCGACGTTGGCAGGGCCGGCGACATCGTGAAACTGGTCGAGGCGGTGCAGTTACACACCGACCGGGTGCGGCTTTTGTACCTATATCCCTCTGACCTGACCGATCGCCTTATCGACACCATCTGTGCCACTGGCGTTCCGTACTTCGACCTTTCGCTTCAGCATGTTTCGCCAGCACTGGTGCGACGTATGCGGCGGTGGGGCAATGGCGAGAAATTCTTGAACCGCATCGAAGACATTCGGGGCCGCGAACCAAGCGCGACGTTTAGGTCGAACTTCATCGTCGGCTACCCAGGCGAGACAGAAGACGACCATCAACAGCTGTTGCGTTTCGTCGAGGCTGCCCAACTCGACTGGTGTGGGTTCTTTACATATTCGGCCGAGGAAGGAACCTACGCCGCCGACCTCGACGGCGCGGTTCCATTCGACCTCATGCAGGAACGTCTACGAGAACTAACCGAGATTCAAGATCGCATCACGGCGTCGCGTCGCGTCGATCTGATCGGATCGGAACTCACAGTATTAGTCGACGAAGCTGGTGTTGGCCGTTCCCATCGAGAGGCTCCCGAGATCGACGGCATCATCACGATCCCTAGATCGTTGGAACCTGGCACGTTTCATCGGGTTGGCATCGTCGACTCCATGGGACCCGATCTACACGCCGAAACCACCTGAATTACTTGCGCCAGATCCATTCAGCCTGAAACCCTTTGGTCTCATTGCGAGTCCAACCTCCGTGGTCGACGCAGGTTCTTGGATCAATCTGGCAAACGCGCTCACCCTGACGCGCCTCTTTGCCTCGCCCGTGTTCATCGTGTTGATCACCGAGAATGGGCCGAACTGGTGGGTGTTCGCCCTGGGCGCCACCATTGCTCTGACCGATGCAGTCGACGGCTGGATAGCTCGCCGCTACGGAACGACGACCTCGGGTGCATTCCTGGACCCGCTAGTCGACAAGGTGTTTGTGCTCGGTGGCATGTACGCACTGGTAGCGACGGGTCAGTTTCACTGGGTGCCGGTCTCTTTGATCGCGTTTCGTGAGTTGGCGATGTCGTTGTACCGATCGACGGTTGGGCGCACCGGAAGGTCGGTGCCGGCCACGTACTTGGCGAAGATCAAGGTCACGGTTCAGATCTGGGCTATTGGGTTTGCCATCATTCCTCAAATTGCCGAGAACGCGCACTGGATAGCGACCTTGGCGCTTTGGGCTGCTGTTGCACTCACCTATTTCACCGGTGCCCAGTATCTGCGCGCGGCCCGAGCCCCAGCATGAGGTGTGAGGTTGTCGCTGTTGGTACCGAACTGCTGCTTGGCCAGATCGTCGACACGAACTCATCGTGGATCGGCGAGCAGCTAGCCGCGGCCGGAATTGACAGCCTGTTCCAGACGAAGGTCGGCGATAACGCGGGACGCATCAAGTCGGCTCTAGAGCTGGCTTTGAGTCGCAGCGACGCCGTGATTGTCTGTGGCGGGCTTGGCCCGACTCAAGACGACATCACTCGCGACGTCATCGCCGATTTGATGGGAGTCGACCTCGTCCGCGACGACGCCATCGCCAGTCTCATTGAGTCGATGTTTGCGGCGCGAGGCAGACCGATGCCGCATAACAATCTGCGTCAGGCTGATGTTCCT
>JAADHX010000480.1 GCA_013151655.1 Actinomycetota bacterium | reverse complement strand
GAAGCCACCGACACGATGGGCAAGCCCACAACGTACGTCCAGCCCGAAGCGACGTTGCCGAACAGGACCGCTAGGCCCAACACAACACCGGCGCCCACTGCAACCTTCGACAGTCGTGCAGTGACACGAGCGACAACCCTCGATGAGGCCGAAGTCATAACTAAGGCCGCAGCGCACCCGATCAACAAGGCATCGGCGCGGGCGTGCAAAGGAAAGTAGGTGAGCTCTAGGTTCTCAAAGCGGAACCACACCAAGGCCCTCGCAACTGCAACGACCACAGCACCAGTGGCAGCAAAGATCGCCGCCCCGCGAGCCGACCACCGGTGCAGGATCGCTACCAGGACCGGAGGCCAAAGCAGGTAGAACTGTTCTTCGATGGCCAAAGACCAGGTGTGCCCAAACACTCCAAGGGAGCGGTCGACCACCATTGCCAGGTAGTTGGAGAAGTACCCGAGGGTCCACGGGACTGTGGCCAGCGAATCGGAACGCAGACTTCCCTGCGGCCACAACACCAGGATTGGCGTAACCACAGCCATCATGGCCAACAAAGCCGGAAAGAGCCGAAGACTTCTCCTCGCGTAGAACCTTTTGAAGTCGACCCGGCCGAAACGGTCACGTTCTTGCACCAGCAGGGCCGTGATCAGGAACCCACTCAGAACGAAAAACACGTCAACACCCACGAACCCACCCGGTAGGTACGGCACGTTGGCGTGGTAGAGCATCACGCCGATGACAGCAACAGCACGGAGCCCGTCGAACGGTGCGACCTGACCGAGACGCCACCGCTCGGACACCGCAACGACAGCCACCCGCGGCCGCTGGGCTTTAGGGCCGACTAGCCCTCGGACCAGGAAGTTCACGTCGGCTATCGAGCGCCTACGTTCGAACGCCACCATCGTTGCCGCAAAGACCATCTGGCCAACAACAATTCCGGCAAGGAGGGCACCCCAGCGGCCACCAAAGCTGGCAGCGCTCGCAACCGCCGAACCACAAAGCGCACCAGCGACGAGGCCCGCGACCGCGTCGCGAGTCTCGGCTATCACGTCGACCTGCAACTCGCGCTTCGCCAGCCGCCAAACGGGCACATAGGCGAGCTGGAGCAGAACGTAAAACCACCCAAAACCTACTTCGCCCCACATCCACGTCGCTGCTGACCCCAAAGTCCACGTCAAGAACAGCCAAGTCGCCGATAGCCACATCGCGACGCTGGTCCGGCCGATCGCGTTGAAGGCTTGGAACAGCGGCGCCGTCATCGCAGTAGTGACGATTGCAGGCACGAAAAGCACCAACAAGTCAGCGGCAGGCAACCACTGGTCGGAAAAAACCAAACTCACGAGCTCCGACGGCGCCACCAGAACCGCAACTACAACCGGGAATGAAATCAGCGCGTTGAGACGTATTGCTCGAGCCGTCAACAACCCCAACAGAATCCGATCCTCTTGCACCCTAGCCAGGCTCGGCAACACCACCCGATCGATCGCCCCGAGCAACAACACCGGCATCAACACAAGGTTGTAAGCCCACGACACATGACCCAGCGACGTGAGCCCCAGAACCGCACCAATAAACAGTGGTTGGAACGCATCGGTCAACGCCACCAGCAGACCAGAAGCCTGGACTGGCAGCCCAACGGCCAGCAACTCTCGATACTCGCCCCTGACTCGTCGCAGCGACGGGCCGCCGCGGACCGCGAAGCGAAAGGCGCCGTAGCCGAGAACTTCCTTTACTCCCACCGCGAACGCAATGGCCCTAACGCCGTAGCCAAGTCGAGCCAGCACCAGGACGCTTCCAAAATAGACGATCGATTCGACCGTTTCGACGGCCGCGATAGTCGTGAAGCGACGACGCCGTTGCAGCATCGCGGAAGGCACCGACCGCCGAAACCGAGCCCATAGCGCCACCGAAAGCGCACCAGTGGCGCTTGCCACCTGCGCGTGCCCTACCTGCATCAGAATCGCAGTTCCCGCGCCGCCGCCTAGGAGACCGACCCACGCCATGCCGTTCACCAGGCGAGACGCAGCCGCCCACTCACCCACCGATGGCTCTTCGGACTGGCGAACCAGCGCCACGGTGAGCCCAAGGTCACCAAAAAGCGTCGCCGCACCAAACACGACGAGGTTCAGAGTCGCGAACAGGCCGTAGTCGGCGGGCTCAAGCCAGCGCGCCAATAGAACCGCAGCAGTCGCACTGAGCAAGATCGTTAGCAGTTGGCGCCCGCCGAGAAGGAGCGCGCCCCTAGTCGATCGGTTCGCGCCAGTAGCCGTTCTCACCTCGCCGATAGCCGATGAGTCGTCAGCTATCGACATGGGCGCGGGTTCTCGGTACTCGAAGTGGCACCTTTGCCGTCCTGCGAGACGCTAGGCGGGCCGCTCCAAGGTCGCGACTACCGAACCCATTGAGCACAGTCCATATGACTGGAACCCGGCTCTTGTCGAGTACATCGAGCGCCATGCCAAGACGTCGACGCTTGGTTACGCCCCGTCGGACCACGACCACGACACCATCGACAATTCCAGAAATGACCTGCGCGTCCGAGATGGAGTTGAGGTGCGGAGCGTCGATTACAACCAGGTCGGCATCGGCCTGGACTGCCCTCAGCACTTCGACCAATCGCGACCCGTCGAGCACCTGAGTAATGCCATCGGTCAACGGCCCACAGGGCAGAACACGAAGCCTTCCGGAACTCCCGGGCAACGGAAGTTCGACAAGACATGCTGACAGTGCCTGGTTGCCTGCCAACACCGAAGACAGGCCAGGTTCCTGGCCAATGTCGAATCGCCTGTGCACGCGGGGCCGGCGCAGGTTGGCATCAATCAGCACCACGTTGCGCCCGCCCCGCGCCACAACGGCAGCTAGCTCCGAGGCAACCGTCGTTTTACCCTCGTTGCGATCCGGGCTCGTGACGAGCAGCGTCTGCACAGGTGTGGCGAGGCTGAGGGCCAAGAACGCCGACCTGATTGACCGAAACGCATCCGCGGTCGCCGACACTGGCTTGTGCAGAGTTACCACGCCGGCACGGCGCGATCGAACAAAGCGATCCATTGGCGTAGCACCCAGGACCGGAACACGAACAGCGACAATTTCTCTTTCGATCACATCTCGCCGCCGCAACCGGTCGTCTAGGTAATCGACAGCGAACGCAAGCGCCAAGCCTGCGGAAAAGCCGGTGATCGCGGCCACGATCATCTGGCGAAGCGGAGTTGTTCCGAGCGGGCCAGCAGCACGCGAAGTCTCGCCAAGTATCGAGGGTCCAGCGTTAAGAATGCTCGCTTCGTATCCGATCTCGTCAGCCCGAGTCTGAAGCTCGGACTGAAGCCCAAGTACCGATTCACGTTCGGCGAGCAGCTGAGCCAATTCGGGATCAGCCGACTCGCCGGCCAAAAGCACGTCGGCCTCGAGGGCCGAGTTCGGCGAAGCGACTGAGGCCAGCAGCCGATAGAACTGTTCATCGAGTTCGCGGCCAGTTAGCTCGGCAATGCGAACATCGAGTTGACGACCCTGGTCGTTGTACAACGCTGCCCGTGACGCCAAAGTGCCAGCAATCAGGGTGTAGAACTCACCGATCTGAAGCTTGCGAAATTCGACATACGACGACGCGAAGGCTGAAGCCGCCTGCTCTGCCACGCGTGGATTCGCACTCTCAACGGTGATCTTGATGACATCGGCGACTCCCTCCTTCGTGACGACAAGCTTGGAGATCTGTTCGCTCTGAGCAGGTCCTAAACGGTCCCAGACGCCCTGCCAAACTGCGGCTGTTTGCGCAGTAATGATCTGCGTATCGATCGTTCGGACTGGATCGACAGCTTCATAACCGGCAATTCCAATGACAACATCAGCTGACGCCTCAGTGATGACAACCTGGGCCGACGCCGCATACATGTCCGATGTGGCGTTCACCCGACGGACCGTCATGCCCATCGACAAAACCAGGACAATCGCAATCACCCACCAACGCTGCGCCACAACGCGCAAAACGGCCAGGATTCCTAGGTCGTACCGGTCGTCGTCGGAAAAACCTATGGGCCGAGTGCTCACGAGAGTTCAAGTCGACCAGTGGACACGCTGTTCAAGCCCAGACAGCTGCCTCTAGTGACTCGCCGGAGTCGCCAGTTTGCGCGGTCGGAGGCTCATAGGTTCCCCAGCGCGCCACTCCCCGCAGAACGAGCAACAGAACCGTGACCCGAATCGCTGTATTGACGCCAAGGAAGGCCACATTTCGTTCGATGCCGATGAGAACATGACCGAGGTAGGCAATAGCTCCGACACGTGTTGCCGAGGTCGGGGCGAACAACCGATCCAGCTTCCCAACCATGATTCCCCACAGCAGGAACCCGACGACTATCCCCGCCTCCCCGAAGTTTAGGTAGAAGTCGCCGAGCATCGTAATAGCCTGCGAAGAGGGGTTGTCTGGCTGGTCGGGCGCGACGAAGGTCTGGGTGAAGTAGCGGCCAAGCGACAGGATCGTAAAGTCGAGGTCGAAGTAGCCAGATACCACCGGCACCGCCGATAGTGCTGGCTGCCAGAGCGAGTCGCCGCCGAGATGGGGCATCTCGGCCGGCACCCTTTCTCGCAGGATGATGATCGAGCTAACACCACCGAACCGGCGCGACATGCCCTTCGCTATCTGGGCGTTGGCTTCGAGAAACGACCGATCGAGTTCTGCTGTCACGCCAGCCTCGAAGTCATACGTCGTGAAGCCGACCAGCGGCGCCTCGATGATCGAAACTTCGTCGCCCTCGTCGAACGCGACCCGATTTCCCTGAATCGTCAGGAAGACCAGAAGCCCAGCAGCAACGAGCATCACCTTTCTAGTTCCCGTGACCTTCAAACCAGCCGCAGCGATTCCGACAGCTAAGGCGGCGATTGGCACGATGGCGGCCTCCTTGAACGACGTCAAGACCCCCAACATTGAAGCGAACCCAACCAGGACATACAGCCGTCGTCGAATAGCGGGGACACTCACGGAGTGAAACCCCAGAGCTCCGAACGCCAGGAGATACAGGCTCACGATGTTCTCAATGAATCCTGAGTTGATTCCGCCGAAAACCATGACGGCTCGGCCGCCCAACCCGACCGCCCCGAACCAGAACAGGGTCTCGATGTTCAAATCCGGAACGTACTTCTTTGACGGCTTTCCAGCACCGGCAATCGTCACTCCAGCCGCGAACGCAACTAGCCCAATCGTGGTGACGATCCAGGCCCAGACGAAAGCCCCGTCACCAGCAGCAAGAACCACGGACTGCTCGTTCACGTTGTTTCGATCGAGTTGGGTGAGAATCATCCGCAGCGTGAAATACACGAGCCAGGCCGCGCCGATGCCGACCGACAGCGCCATTGAACGCTTCAAGACGTTGCGGCGCAACTGCACAACTGTGAGCACCTGAATCGGCAGACATATGAGTGTGACCATTGGAAGGTCAGACGAGGTCGACCCGAGGAATTCGTTGACTGTTAGGCCGACCACGGCCGCTAGACCGAGAAGCACTAACGGAGGAATCGGCGGCACCCACGCGGCCCGCCTAAGGCGCTCAGCGGTCATGGCTACAGCCACCTTGGTGCTCGGGCCGCAACCCCGGCACCAACGGCCCATCGCGTCGACGTCGAGACGCCGACGGCTTCGCGCAGAACCTTGGTCGTGTCGCAGGCAACGTCTGACCACGAACGTTTCAGTACCGCTCGGCGGCCACGGTCGGCCACCTCGCGGCGCCACTCGACGGCGCCCATCAATCGGTGAATGACAGTGGCAAGCCCGGCTACGTCGTAGGGCTCAAACAAGAGGGCAGCGCGACGGGTGGCCGCTGGCAAGCCGGCCGAATCGGCGACAACAGTTGCAGTTCCAGATGCCATGGCTTCAACCGGTGGCAACCCGAAACCCTCGGCCACAGCTGGGAACACGAATGCTTCGGCCTCAGAGTAAAGAGCACCAAGAAGTTCGTCGGGCACGTAGTCGAGCCAGACCAAGCGATTCGGCTCTCCTCCGGCGTGTCGCACCAGACCCTCGAGTCTGACCCTTTCCACACGGTTTACAGCCGCCTGACCGCACGCCAACGCCAGGATCGGGGTAACGAGCGGGTCGAGTCTGGCCCACGCGGCAACCAGAGTGTCAACGGACTTCTTTTTGTCCAAGCCACCGACGTAGAGCAGATACGGCCCGGCCAGGCTTAGCTGTTCACGCACTCGCCGACGAAGACCAACATCAGGAAGCACCGTGAAGACCCGCGCTGGGGCTTCGCCAACAACTCGGATCCGATCGTGATCAAGGCCGAGCGTCCGCTGGATCTCGGCCGCTGCATGACTCGAAACAGTGATGATTCGAGCTGCAGCTGTCAAGGATGCAAAGTTCGAATAGGCGAAGCGCACGCGGCTCTTGCCCGACGGGCGCTCGACCATGGCACGGTCCCATTCCACCGCGTCATGCAACGTAAGCACCGATGGTGGCCCAAGAAGCGGCAGCCCCCTGTTCGCCGGGCCAAGAGTCACGTCGACCTCCAGCTCGCGCAGCAGCCGGGGCAAACCGACCTGCTCGCGATGCCACTCGCGTCCAGGCTGAGGCGTATGAATCGTCAGGTCGGGGCTACCAGGCCACAAGTCCATGGGCGCATCGGCATAGGCCACGAGCTCGATACCGGCCTGTGAGTTCAGCCCCCACAACAACTCGGCCGTGTAGCGACCAAAACCCCGCAACTGGCCCGATGCAAGACAGCGAACGTCCATACCAACGCGCAACGTAGAACTCATCGTCCGAGCCGACTCTCGTTCCGCACCGCGCTGGCAACACGTTCGAGGGAGAAGTGGCGCTCGTGCGCCTTGAGCCCTCCGGCCACAATCGACTGATAGACCTCTTCGTCCTCGAACAGCCTGATGATCGCGCTGGCGATGCCGTCGGGTTCTGCGCCGACGAACAGGTCGACGCCATCCACCAGGCTGAGACCCTGCACCAGTTGGGGGCTGGCAACCACTGGCCTCGCGTAGGCCATGGCCTCAGCC
>JAADHX010000036.1 GCA_013151655.1 Actinomycetota bacterium | reverse complement strand
TCGCTCGACACGTTGATGAAGTTGCTCACGCCCGACGTCATCGAAACAGCCAGAAGATGCACGGTCGCCTGAACGTTGGTTTGTAGCGCCTCCGACGGGTACCGCTCAAGCAGGGGGAGATGTTTGAGCGCAGCCGCGTGAAACACCACGTCTGGTTTTGTTGACTCGAAGACCTCTCGAAGCCGAGACGGTTCGCGGATATCGGCCAGCACGAGTTCGTCGCTGTCGAGCATGGCCCGACCGTGAATGGAAAGCTGAACGGCGTGCAGAGCCGATTCGTCGCGGTCAAGCAAGAACAGCTTTGACGGGCCATATCGATGCACTTGGCGACTAAGTTCGCTACCGATCGAGCCACCGGCACCAGTGATCAAAACTCGTCGCCCGCTTAGGTACCCAGCGATGCTGTTGATGTCAGTTTCGATTCGGTGACGGCCAAGCAAGTCAGATTCGCGGAGTTCTCGGATATCGGCAATTCGGACTTGGCGCCCAAACAAGTCGTTGGCTGAAGGAAGAACCCTGACTTCAAGCCGGTGAGCATGGGCCAGATCGAACAGCTCAGAAATCATCGACCCGTTTGCGCTTGGTACCGCGATGATTATGGTCTCGGCGCCTGTGATGTCGATCGCGTTCTGAAGTTCGCGGCGTCCCCCGACAACGGGCACACCATCGATACGTAGTCGGTGTTTGGTCGGATCGTCGTCGAGGATCGCCGCGGGGCGATAGGGGCTGTCGACATCTCTGAGCATGGCGCGAATGGCCAATTCGCCACCGGTTCCTGCACCGAACACGATGACACTCTTGGCCGGGCTGCCTGACCTACGGCTGGTTTGGTCCGTCCGTCGTCGCACTAGAACCCGCATGAAGCCCATTAGAACCAGCGTTCCGAGTCCAACGAATGCCAACCGGCCAAGCGTCGGTCCTTCGTCAAGGCTGGCAGCCCCCAGACCAAGGGCGGCCGTGGCGACCAGTGCGGTTGAGGCAAGGGCGGTACTTTCATCGAAGCTTCCGATAGGCCACCTACTTCTGTGCAGTCCCGTCAACTGTCCAGATCCCACAAGGGCTGCTGCTGAAGCGAGCATTACGGTGGGGGAAGCGCCGACGCCGCTGCCGGCGGTAGTCAAGGCCCACGAGACCGACGTGACGGCCATGAATCCAAGAAGGTCGGTCGCCCAGATAAAGGATCGCACCGAGCGCGCTCTCCCTCCCCAAAGGCTGGCCCATGGCGGGCGGCCTCCAACGAAACCGGGCCGCGGCTGGTGCGACTCATGGTGACCACCACTTTGGACGCTGAATGGAGTAGTCGCCACGGGCTACCTGTCGGCCAATATCAGTCCCACTTGATCGGCCCTCGATACGTGGGCTTGGCTTTGGGTAGCTTCGATTTATTGACGGGTTTCTTGGACGACGTGTCCACCGTGCGAATTGTTCATGTCTTTAAGGACGCGCATCCGCCTATACCGGCGGGTATCACGCGCTACATCTCTGATCTTGCTGCTGCAAGCGTCGCGCGCGGTTCTGAGGTCGATGTCTTTGTCGCCGGCGTGAAACGCACCCGCATCGACGAGCGTCCCGACGGCGTGCGAATTCACCGATTTTCGGAATCGGCCAGGCTTCTGTCGATGCCGCTGTCGATGAAGTTGGTCACGGCGGCCCAGTCAGTACGAGCCGACATTGTTCATTTGCACCTGCCGAATCCGGTCGGCGAGCTTGGAGCCATCGCGAACCGTGGGAGTCACGGTCTGGTGCTGTCGTTTCATGCTCAACTCGGGAAGCAGAGGATGCTCGGCCCACTTTATGGTCCCTTTCAGGAGCTACTGGTTCGTAGAGCAGATCGAGTTCTGGCCTCAAGCCAGATGCTTATGGCTGCTCCAGAACTAGCCGGTGCGGGTGATCGCTTGAGGTTTGCGCCTTATGGCGTGTCGCCACGAATGGTCTTGCCAGCGGCTTCGATCGAACGCTCGACCGGTTCGACGATGAGAGTCCTTTTTGTTGGCCGTCTCGTGTACTACAAGGGAATCGAGGTCCTGTTTGATGCGGTCTCAGCGATGGACGATGTCCGCCTGACCGTACTGGGCGACGGGGATCTTCGGCCCGCTCTCATCGAGCGCCTGTCGAGCGATTCGCGGCTGGCCCAGAAGGTCACGATGCGTCACGATGCCGACGACGACGAGGTCCTGCAAGCCCACCTCGATCACGACGTGGTGGTGCTTCCTTCAGTGTCGAGAGCCGAAGCGTTCGGCTTGTCGATGGCCGAAGCCATGGCCAACGGCCTTCCGGCCATCAGCACGGCGTTGGGGACCGGCACCGATTGGGTAAATCTTCAGAACCGAACAGGCCTGGTGGTTCCTCCTGGCGATGCAGTAGCTCTTCGGGACGCAATTGAGCGGATGCGAGCCCCAGCTCTTCGAGCCAGGCTCGCTAGTGGCGCCCTCGTTCGAGCCAGAACCGCGTTCTGCTTCGAGACCCACGCCGACAAGGTGCATGGTTGGTACGAAGAAGCTGTTGCCAATGCAGCCTGATTCGAAACGTCGATCTCAGCAACGACGCCTCGTCATCGGTGCCTCAGGTTATGTAGGCCGTGAGATCATGGCCTCATCGTTTTGTGCAGGGATCGACGCCGTGGGGGCAGTGCGAACTGCCTCAGCGACGTCGGCAGATCACGTTGCACTGGCTTCGGCCGCCGACCTTGATGAGCTTCTGGCGGCTCAGCATTTCGATCAGATCGTGACCCTTCCACAGCTTTCGCTTGCTGACATCGACTGGATACTCGACCGGATCGACGGCGACAGATGGCTCGTGTTCTCGTCGGCGCAACTTGGCTCAAACATTGACGCGCCCGGTTCGGAGATTTCCAAGGTGCGGGAGCGACTTGCAGTCGTTCGAGGAGCTGTTGTTCTGCGGCCGACGATGATCTATGGACGGGGTGGCGACGGCAACATCTCCCGAACGATTCGTCAGCTTCACCGAACCAGAGTTCCAATTCAGGTCGGCGATGGAGCTCAGCTTGTGCAACCCATCCATGTCGACGACGTGACTGCGCTCGTCGATGCCCATCTCCAGATAGCAAGCGCCGGACTACTCGACGCGAGGTGTGGAACCCGCGCCGCGGGACGGACCTTCCCGGTCGGCGGACCCGAAGCCGTGCCGACACGCGAGCTCATGGTGATGTTGTCTGAGCTGCTTGGTTTGCGGGTGCCGCCATTGACGGTCCGGTCTTCGTGGCTTGATCGGGCCGCGTCGGTTGCACCGCTGTTCCGGCTGCGAAGCGACCAGATTCGACGTTTGCTTGAGGACAAGACGATCGACGATGGCGGAACCAAGGAGACCTTCGGATGGGAGCCAACGGCCTTGGCCCACAGGCTCGAGCAGGCAGTCGCTGAGGCCCTCGGAGTTTTGGTCTCGTGAAGTCCAGCGATTCGTCGATCACTTCTCGGACCTCAGTCGAGAACAGTCGAATCTTGACGGTATTGCCCGATTTCCCGCTACCGGCCACCACCGGTCTGCACCTGCGTATGGTTGCAAACCTAAAGGCATTGACCGCCGTTGGCCTGGAAAGCCACGTGTTGTGGTTCTCGACGCCAGGACGACGCTGCGGTGAGGTCGATCTTGACGAAATCGCAAAACTTGCTTCAGGCGTCCGACACGGAGGTCAGCGAGTCGAACAGCACGAATTGCCCCTCCTGCGGCGACTGATATCGAAGGTCCGGTTCGCCTCTATGGGGCTCACCGGCTGGCCGCGAACGAACTACCCGTACTCAATTCGGTACGACGCAATCGGCGGCGCCGAGGCTCTGCGGACCGAGGCGAAACGTCTAAAGCCTGACGCGGTGATCCTGCCATCGCAGCTGATGCACTGGTGCGAAGTCCTGGACCCGTCGGTGACCGTCGTGATTGATGCGGCCGATGTCTTGACCGATGTAACCGCTCGCCTC
>JAADHX010000096.1 GCA_013151655.1 Actinomycetota bacterium | reverse complement strand
TTCTCAGAAACGAACACGCAAGAAGTCGGCGTCGACGAGGGAGACATCGTCGAGACCGACGGCAACTATGTATATGTCGCCAACCAGGACGGTGTTCGAATCGTGTCGGTCGACGATGCCACCGTCGTTGCTAATCCTGAGCTCCCGAGTGGCGCTCATCAGCTGCTGCTCGACGGCGACCGGCTGCTCGTGGTGACCTCCAGTCGGTCCGGCTCAGCCGACACCGTCGTGTCACTATTCAACGTCTCGGATCCGACGGAGCCGACGCTGCTACGCCGATCGCACCTCGAAGGCTCCATCGTTGCAACACGTTCGGTAGACGGTGTTGCGCGTCTCGTGGTGTCATCGAATTTCGATCAACGTCTGCCCTTCGTGCAGCCGAACCAGTTCGGCCTTGACGAGGAGTCGGCGCTGGAGCGAAACAAGCAGATCATCGAAGAGTCAAACGTTCAGGATTGGCTGCCGCGGTGGTTCGACGAATCGGGAGATGGCAGTTTCGGAGAGATGCAGCCAATTCTTCCGTGCGAGAACGTCGCGGCACCCGCCGACTTCTCCGGCCTCGGACTCACCTGGATTGCGTCCATCGACGTACAGGGCAACGGTACTCCTGATGGCTCGGCCGGCATCGTGTCCACAGGCGACACCGTGTACGCCTCCACCGACAACCTGTACGTCGCCACCCAAAACTGGGAGTGGCAGTTTGGCGGTCCAGTCGTTATCGACGACAGCGACTCCACTCAGCCCCGGAGGGATCCCGGACCGCCACCGACGCTGATCCATCAGTTCAACTTGGGTGAAGGCACCGATGCGACCTACGTGGCCTCGGGCGAGGTCGAGGGACGTCTTCTCAGTCAGTTCGCAATGAGCGAGTACAACGGCGATCTCCGGGTTGCGACCACAACCGACGATTGGGGTGGGTTCGGCGAGCAAAGCGAGTCGACCGTCTTCGTTCTTCGTCCGAATGGCGATGAACTGGAACAGATCTCTTCGATCGGCGGGCTTGGAAGAGACGAACAGATCTTTGCCGTGCGATTCTTCGGCGACGTCGGATACGTGGTCACCTTCCGACAGATCGATCCGCTCTACGTACTCGATCTCTCAGACCCGGAGAACCCGGTGCTCGATGGCGAGCTGAAAATCCCAGGCTACTCGGCCTACCTTCATCCGGTGGGCGATGGACTCCTGCTTGGTGTCGGCCAGGATGCCAACGAAGATGGGCGCACCCTCGGCACACAGCTCAGCTTGTTCGATGTCAGCGATCCAACGAACCCCGAACGCATCAGCACGCTCGCGATCGGCGGGCAGAGCGAAGTCGAATGGGACCACAAGGCTTTCCTGTACTGGGAGCCTGATGGCACGATCGTGCTTCCGGTGTCGCCTGGCTGGAATGACTGTGGCGTGGCAGAAGATTGCCTGGCCAAGGGAATCCTCGGATCGGGCGGCGGCGTTGTCGTCGCCGAACTGAACGGACGTGAACTCGCGGCCCGAGGCACGATCAGCCACGCCTCGCCCACCAACGACGACTACGGCTGTTGGAACCCTCTGCAACGCTCGATTGTCATAGACGACGAATTGGTAACAATCGGGCTCGATCAGCTGCAGTTCTCCGACCGCCAGACGCTCGAGCCACGGGCATCAGTTGCCTGGGGCGACGCCGAGCAGTATGGCTGCTACTGGTATTGGGAAGGCTGAGCCTCACTCAAGCTTCACGGTCCGGGTGGCGGCGCCTCGGCGTCACCGCCCGACTTGGCACGGAGTTCGGTCAAGTCGAAGTTGGCGGGAGGATACTTGATGATTCGATACGAGACGCCGCCTGGAAACCCATTTGTGGGATCGATCTGGGTGATTGCCATCAGGCGTTCTCCCGAAGCGTCGAACTCCTCGAAGTGCGGCTGCATAGCGTTGGTCAGCAGGGGGACTGGCTGCATGAATCCCCACCCGATCAAGGTCGAATCATCGGCAGCTCGCCTCGTTGAACCCTGCGCCGGACTTGTTCGACCCGATGTGTCAGCTACTTCCCAAATCATGGTTGCTGTCTGAGCTACCTCATCGATTTGATAGGCAACGGCACGTGATGGCTGATTCGTTGCAGTGCGATTGTCGAACATCGTGAGCACGTCGCCGACAAGCCGCGCGTCGTGCTGGCGCAGAGGTCCGCCGTACGGATCGTTGATCACCTCCAAGCGTGGCGCGCCGCTCTTGTTAGCGATGTACCCAGGGTCACCTGGGTCACTCGGCAGGCTCCCAAGGATCCACTTGACATCGCCAGAAGTGCGATCGACGCGGAACACCGCGTCGAGGTGGCGTGCCGAAGCAACGTAGTCGTCGGTGCCATCATCTACCCGCACCAAGGAATTGATGTGGAAAAAGTTGGCTTCTCCTTCAGGGTGGGCAATACCCGGTTCGCCTTCGTACCTTCCAAATCGCTGCGGGAACGTCGACTCGGCGTAGTTGAAGTAGTCGCTCGCACTCCATTCGAAAACGACGTTGTCGTCGGCATCGAACTCGCGGATCGAGCCGTCGACGAAGTCGTCATCCACGAGGTACGGGGGCCCGAGCTCAGCTAGCAAGTCGACGTCTTCTCGCAGGTCGTAGACGATGTTCGCGCGACCTCCGCCGGGAATATCCACTACGACATCGTGGTGGTCAACGGGATATGCCTGGGGGTCTATTGGCTCACCAAGGGTGCCGAGAAGGTCCCCATCAAGGTTGCTGACGCGGTGTAGGACCTCATCGGAAGGGATACCGAAGAACTGGCCCTGTGACGATGCCAGCAGAGTTCCATCGGCTCGACGTTGGAAGTTGATCAACGCTTCGTCGGTCCGCTTGTACCAGACGGGCGCGCCGCGGTTGTCGAGAATCACGGTAAAGGTCCCAGATGGCGATGAGCCCTGCCCAAATGTCGTTAGATACCAGCCGGGTGTTGGCTCGCCTGGTCGGTCAACTTCCAAGACAGGAAAATCAGCTGGTAGACAACGGAAGAAGTACTCCTTGGTAACGCCGTCACGGCTCAAGGTCATCGGGAGAAGATCATCGGTGACAACAACTTCAGTTATGTCTCCCGACGGTTTGCTCACTCCATCGATCGTGGCGGTGGCAAACGGCAACAGGTCGAGACCGATATTCAACGAGTTGCTGCCCGCTGAACATCGCACTCCGTAGTCGGTTCCGTCGGGCGAGAAAGATGGCCAAACATCGGTCGAACCGAATGACAGCTGTTCGGCAAACGAACCTTCAGGTGACGTCATCACCGCGAAGAGGTCAACCACTACGTCGGTCGCCTTCGATGCGTAGATGCAAACGGTCCGCGTGTCTGACAATGAAACCGGAACCAGGTTGGTCGCCGCTCCTTCTTCAGAAAAGTTCACAGCCGAAGCTTCCGTTACGTCGTTGCTACATGGGTAAACGCGGAGATGCCCGCGCGATTCCGCGTCGACACCAATCACGTTGAGCATCACAGCTGACGCCTGCCCGGCAAGCGGGTGCCCGGCAACGGGGTCAAATGAACGGACTTCATCGGCCTCGAACGGTGTCGACCAGAGGCCGACACTTGCCGAACGGCTGTCGGCGATACGGGTGCCGGCAAGTGGGCTCAAGCTCGCCGCAGGGCCGAACTGCGGAGCCGGAGCGTAGTACCCGTTCACGTCGATAATCACGTGAGTGGAAATGTTCGACTGAATACAGAGTTTGCCGTCGGCTAAGGCATCGGTGCCGAGACCAACAATGGCGCTGACGGCGCGCGCTTCGTCGGGCCGCAGGTTGAGGTTCGACGCGAGAGGCGGACTTTCTCCACATGGGAACACCGATACCCAGCCCTGCTTCAAGGCATCAGTTGCCGTAACGGTCACGAGAGCTGCTGTTGCCTCGGAAGGCACAAACGCACCAGCAATTTGAACGTCGCGCACGTGCCCTGCGGGAAGACGAAGCGGCTCGGC
>JAADHX010000477.1 GCA_013151655.1 Actinomycetota bacterium | reverse complement strand
GGGATTCTTCGTTGCCATGCTGGGAATCGTCGTGATCACCGCCGGTCTCGGTCTGCTGACACGATCTGCATACCGCAGGGGCAAAACCCTTCAGGCATCGGCAGGTGTGCTGGCCACAGTTGCTCCCCCCGCCGTCGTTGTGTCACTCAGCCTTCTGACGGTCGGTCCGGTCGGCCTATCGGCTCATCACGTGCGTTGGGTCTGGTCGCTTGCCGTTTTCATCACATTTGTTGCGATCTGGCTGGGTGCCGAGCTCTGGTCGGCTTGCCGTAGCGAGACGTCCATTCGTTGGGTCACACCTACGGCCGTTGCCACGACCGTTGTTCTGTCGTTGCTCAACGTTGCCTACATCGCGCAGCCAGAGGGGCCCGTAGCCGACTACGCGTCGATGCCGGCCATGCGCCGCGTGTTCCCAGGAATGGGGGTGCTCGCTGACCGTGGACCGGTTCTGTACGACACCTCGAATCTCAGAGTATTCGAACCATACAGCTCGACAATGATGATGAAACTGCAAGAGCTAGGTATCGAATTCCGGGTATCAGACGAAATTTGGGTTCGCCAACTAGGCAACAACCGCCGAGCAGACGGCACCGAGACAACAGTCGTGTTTCAGCTCGAGGGCATCCCGGCGCTCGACTATTCAGGACCGGCATGCACCGTTGCTCTGGCCAGCGCGCTGAACGAGGCCGATGAGGCCGTCGCCATCGCAAACGCAGAATTGTTCGCACAGCAGTTGATCGACGGATCCATCGCGGTCGATGAGACTCTGCTTCGGCCAGACGACCGCATCGATCAACTCGGGGCTGCCCGTGACGGAGACTTCAACGCGGCCTGGCTCCTCGTCCTCGTCATTGACGGAACGTTGGGTCGCTGGGTCTTTGACGGGCTGGCAACTTCATCGAATGCAAACCTTGCCAACGAACTCGATCAGATATTTGGCTGGATGCTCACGAGCTACGGGTTGTTCGCCGAAGGTCCGTGGTCCTGCCCCTAGGGTTCCCCCCACACATCAGCTTCCGTCACGGAGGGGCTTAACGCCGGATCCTGTACCACTACAACTCAGACCCGATATACCGTGTCCGGTGAGTGGCCGAAACGTTCCGTCGAATCAGACTTTCGGGCCAAATGTTCCACATTCTTGGCCCTAAGTCGCAAAACACCAGGTAAACGACCCTGGCGCGGACGCCGATAGTCCACTACCTTGCTACGAAGCGGTCGGCTGCGGGCAACAGCCTTAGGGAGACATCAGTGTCATCATCCACCGTTCAACATCGCACGCGCCGTCGATTGGCGTTGCTCTTGACCATTCCGGGGCTTGTCGGAATTTCCGGCCTTACCGACGGCGAAGTCGGGGCGCGCCAAGCCGAGCCCGAGTCGTCCTACGTCGTCTTGCTTACTCAGGATCCCGTTGTCGCCTACGAGGGTGGCGAGCCAGGCCTGGTGGCAACCGCCGTTGAGGAGGGTGAGAAGCTAGATACTGGCGAGCCCGCCGTTGAGGAATACGTAGAGCACCTTGAGGCCGAACAGGCCCAAGTTGTCGACGCAGCTGGTGTCGATGCCGATGACGTCGGCGAGAATTTCACCTACGTGCTGAACGGGTTCGAGGCTGGTCTTACCGAGACCGAGGTGACAATCATCGAACGGCTACCCGAAGTAGCCAAGGTGGTTCCCAACGAACTACACCAGATCCAGACAGACGCATCAGGCGACTTTCTGGGCTTGACCGACCGTCGTGGCGCCTGGCAGTCCGGTTACCTCGGCGACGATGTAGTGATTGGCATCATCGACTCTGGCATCTGGCCAGAACATCCGTCATTCGCTGACGACGGCTCATACGACGTGCTGGCCGACTATGCCGGCCTGCCGTGCGATTTTGGAGACAGCGCCTACAACCCTGATGACGTTGCGTTCGGTTGCAACAACAAGCTGCTCGGTGCGCGAGACATGCGCAGCGCGTACAAGGCAGTTATTGGCCCCGAGGTTTTCAATTCTGCTCGTGACTACGACGGTCACGGCACGCACACTGCATCAACCGCGGCTGGCAACGCCGGGGTGCAGGCCGAAATCTTCGGCATCGACCGTGGTGTAGTCAGCGGTGTCGCACCGCGAGCCCGTATCATTGCCTACTCTGCCTGTGGCGAGTTGGGCTGCTTCACCTCCGACCTTGCTGGTTCCGTCGACGCAGCAGTCGCCGATGGCGTGGATGTCATCAACTACTCGATTGGTGGCGGGGCGTCGCTGACCGACCCGACCGATATTGCCTTCCTGTTTGCAGCAGACGCGAACGTTTGGGTTGCGACTTCTGCGGGCAACAGCGGCCCGGCCCCCGAAACAATGGGTGGGCCGGCAACGGTTCCATGGATCACCTCCGTTGGTGCCAATACCCACGACCGCACGTTCAACAATGTGGTCCGTCTCGGCAATGGCCAATTCGCTACCGGCGTCAGCATCACGCCAGCGACCGATGGCACGAAGTCCCTGGTTGACGCAGCCGACCTCGGAAACGAGCTCTGCGATCCGGCAGCGTCGTTCAGCGACGATGTCACGGACAAAATCGTGGTGTGTTTGCGTGGCGGCTTTGCTCGCGTCGACAAGGGCCTCGCAGTCGCGAATGCTGGCGGTGCCGGCATGGTGCTCTACAACCCGAACGATGTCATGGCGCTGGTCACCGACTCGCACTTCGTACCGGCAATTCATGTCAACTTCTCAGCTGGGAACGCAATCAAGGCGTACATCGCAGCTGCTGGTGCTGATGCAACCGCGTCGTTGACCGAGGGCACCGCACGCCCGGCCCAGGGTTCGGTGATGGCTGACTTCTCGTCGCGTGGAGCTAACCCCATTGCGCCTGACTTAATCAAGCCAGACGTCACAGCGCCGGGTGTAAACATCCTCGCTGGCAACACGCCGTTGCCTACCTCGGGTGCCACAGGGCAACTGTTTCAATCGATCTCGGGAACATCGATGTCGAGCCCCCATGTTGCGGGACTCTACGCGTTGATGCGTGAGGCGCAACCGGACTGGACAGCAGCGATGGCGAAATCGGCCTTGATGACAACATCTCGCCGAGACGTCACAAAGGAAGATGGCGTCACCGATGCCGACCCATTTGACATGGGCGCCGGGCACGTCGACCCGAGCGGTCGTTCACTTAGGAGGAATTCGTTGTTCCAACCGGGGCTCGTCTACGACGTTGGCCTGTTCGACTACTTCGCCTTCCTGTGTGGTGCAGACACATCGGTGTTCCTTGACCCGGAGTCAACCTGTGGGCAGCTCGTTGCTGCTGGCGGCTCGACGGCAGCTACCGACCTCAACCTTCCGTCGATCGGAGCGAACTCTGTTGCGGGTTCGATCACGATCGAACGGACGGTCACATCGGTAGCGAATCGTCCGCGCACGTTCCGTCCGCGAGTCGAAGCCCCAGAGGGTTTCGATGTTGAAGTGTCCGTGCGTAGGCTGCGGCTCAACCCAGGCGAATCGGCCACGTTCACGGTGACGATCACCAACGTCGACGCTCCAATCGGTGAGTGGGCCTTTGGCTCACTCATCTGGAAGAGTGGCCGATACGAGGTATACAGCCCGATCGCAGTGCGCGCTGCGCTGTTCGATGCGCCAGTTTCCGCCAGTGGTTCCGGTGCTGACGGCTCGGTCGACTTCCCGATTCAGTTCGGGTTCGATGGGCCGTATACGGCAGCAGCGCACGGGCCCGCGTCCGTTGCCGTGATCACCGACACCGTCAGTCAGGACAGCGACCAAACCTTCGATCCAGCGGATCCTGAAGGCACGATCGCAATCCCGATCACGACCGCGGGAACTGCATTCCTGCGGATAGCGCTCGGGGCTGACAACCTGACGGTGCCAAATCCGGATGTCGACTTGGACTTGTACCTTTTCGACTCTGGCGGCAATGTCGTTGCTACATCAACAGCTGGAGGGACCAACGAATTGATCGAACTGGTATTGCCTCCCGACGACAACTTGACGTTGTACGTGCACGGTTGGCAAACCGCGGGCAGCGACGTCGAGTTCAATCTGCAAACCTGGGACGTTTCAGCCACACCGAACGTCGGCGCATTGGTCATCGATGATGCGCCAAGCTCGGCAACGATTGGCGAGATTGGCATTGTCAGCGCATCATGGACAGGCCTCGGTTCTGGCCAACATGTCGGCGCTGTGTCCCACACAAATGCTGATGGTCTAATCGGTCTCACCTTGATTGAGGTCGACGTTCCATAAACGATTGTCATCGAGAGGGTCGTTCGTCTCGGATTGAGGCGGACGACCACCTCAATGGGTGAAGAGGAGTGCCCGGGCTCCGGCGAGCGCAATCAGCTGGCCGTCGGAGCCCGCGGGGTTGCACAGTAGAACGGGTCGCGACCCGCTCCTGCGTGATATGACACGGACTGGCCGTCGAGTTCGAGCAGAATTCTGATGCCAGGTGTCAGAACCTGAGCGGCTTGCAGACCCTTCTGGGGGCAGCCGAGCGAGGCGTCGGGCCAAGTGACCTCTTCAACCTCGATCACGGTGATCTCGGCGATGTTGGCGGAACGCCGCTCAGCGAGATCGTGAGCGGCAGTGACTGCAAGGTCATATTGGGTGGGGGTCAGCGGGGCGCTGAGCTGTGGGTCGGTTGATGAAGTGCCCGGCACAACAGTGTCTCCAATCGGAGCGAGGCTCGTCGGCGCCAGGGCGGTTGTGTTCGGCGCTAGAGGGTTTGATCCCGGCGGGCTTGTGTTGGGTGGAGTGATCGTTGCCGACGGATCCGAGATGACGGGAGAACTCG
>JAADHX010000402.1:4031-5285 GCA_013151655.1 Actinomycetota bacterium | reverse complement strand
CAAAACCGGCCAGAGACCAAGGCCCGGCGTCTTTCTGGGGGCTCGTGATTGTGGTCGAGGACCTCGAGAAGGTGGCCTCCACTAGTGGTGGTCGGATCGGACGCATAAAAGAGGCTGTGCAACCGGGTCGCCGCATCGCCACCGTCAAAACGTCAGCCAGGCTTGGCGTCCCGACAGCGTTCATGAACCCAGAAGTGCGTTAATGCTCGACCATGTATTCACCGATGCCATCGGGGCAATTAGAGATGCCCTAGAGACGGCTCTGCTCGAACGCCAGGCCTTCGAGGAGCGATTTCAAGTCGATGTGCTACTTGGTGACACAACGTGGGAAACGACTTACAGCCTTCCAGGCGAGGGGATCGAACCCCATGTTCAGGTCGACATCACGATGATGTGGGCTACTTGGGCACAAACTGCGTATCGGTCTTGGTACCTGAGCGAAGCTGTCGATGAACCACCTCGAATAGCGATCAGCCTCTCATTCAGGCTTCAACAAATGAAGAGCCGACTCGACCCTGACCGCGTCGTGACGGTGTTACCGCAGCAGTCGGTCGATATCGGCGCCGCTCCGCTTCAGCGGCAGACTTCCAGAATCGAGCTCGAGTTCGACCAGGACCAGACCGAACTCGGCTGGTCCATCGAAGTGAGCTACCAGGGCGAGTATGAGCTGCCAGAGAGCGTCTTGGCCGACGGATCAGAACTCGATGAACAACTGAGCGATCTTGGCGGCTGGATCTCGTCGATGCTCATCCGGCTCGGCGACATCGGCGTCGAACATCTACCGCCAAACCAGGACCACTAGCCGTCGTCGTTGGCGACTGGATATGGCGAGCCACCATCCATTTTAGCTGCGACAAACTGGAGTACCCGCTCAGCTAACCAGTCGCCAGCAGCAGGCGTGTAGTGAACGCCATCTTGGGCTCTCACCAATGTGCGAGTGCCGTCGGCGTCAGAGAGAACTTCGACAAAACCACCCTCTGGCCCTGTGAACATTGCCTCGGCGTCGAGGTAGTCGATGTGGTCCCAGCGCGAAGCTGCGTCGCGAAGTACCTCATTTACTACCGGAACGATCACCTGAATGTTGTCCGGCGTTACCGGCGGCAAACCGATCCAAATGACTTGGGGGCCACCGACAAGCGCCTCGGCGACGGCGTCGACTCTTTCTGCATATCGAGTACGCCACTCGTCGGTGCCAACCGGTGCATCGCCGCCGATTGGCTGGGCATCGTTACCGCCGAAGGTCAGCACCACGAT
>JAADHX010000402.1:0-3940 GCA_013151655.1 Actinomycetota bacterium | reverse complement strand
CGAGCAGTGCGCCCGCCCGTGCGAGACCAACCCTGGGCGCGTCGGACAACGAGTCGCCGCCGACGTATACACGAAGTGGCTCTTCCGCTGTTGGAATTCGAATCGGGTACCGGGCTCGTCGCTCGCCTTCGACTAGGGCAAGTTCGACCTCTGCGGCTGAACCAGGGAAATCAGCGGCATCGAATGACGGTAACCCCGCCGAAGCAGGAACGAACGTTGGCGGGGGCGCTACAGATGTAGTGGTGACGGGAGCGCTTGTCGCGGTTGACGTGGTGCTCGGCGGCGCGGTGGAACTCGTGGTCGCTGGCGCGGTTGTTGTTACGGCGCTGTTAACTTCGGCCGGAACGTTGGTAACCGCTGGAGATGACTGCTGAAGCTGTGATCCCGGTCGTTCGTCGATGCTGCTGACAATTGCGCTGCTCGCCTCAACATCGATTAGTTCGATCTGAGGGGCTTCTTCGCGCCGGGCCACAAGAGCAGTGACAGCAAGCACAACGGCAACAACAAGCGCTACTACGACGGCAAGTCGGATGCGCCGCCTCTGCTCGGTCTCGAGGAAGTGACCACCCTCGTCACGTGGCGGAGATGACCACCGGTCGGCCGAATCAGGCCGGTTCAAACGTCGAGTCATCACTACTCGTCCGTCCCCGACGGTGTGCCGTCGACTGTCACTCTAGAACTATCGACGGTTGACGTTGTGATTGAGGTCGTGGTCGTGGGGTTCGTCAGGTCGATGTCCTCACCAACCCGGTCGAGGACCGCATCGGCGAGTAGATCGCCACCGGCACGTGAGAGATGGGTCCCATCTTGTTGGCGGAGGTTGCGAATCTCGCCGCCAAGAGCGGGAAGGAAAGCGTCGTAGGTGCCATCGACGGCCGAGAAGAGAGGCACCGTGTCGAGATAGATAACTTGTTCGAAACGCTCCGCTTCTGATTGGTAGATGCCATTGAGGGTTTGCATCTTCGCGTCGAACTCGTCCGAGCGCATCCGCGGTTGACCGACCCACAGCACAACACGGTCGGAATCGGTCGTAAGTAAGTTCATCACGAAGCCAACGCGAGAGGTGTACTCAGCAACCCATTCGTCGTCGAAGGGTTGGAAAACACCAGTCGATAGCGCCATGCCTTGGGCATCGTTAGCTCCGAATATCACGACCATTACCTCGGGATTGTCCTCAGCAGTAATGTCGGCGAAATAGGCGGGCCAGTTGAAGAAATCCGGCCGAGTTAATCCAGTCGAAATTCGAAAGTCCAATGTCGACTCGATCACTTCGAAATCGGCCGCGAGTCGCACCAGCGACTGGCCGAACACCTGGGCCATCGAATCGCCACCAACCCACAACCTGAGCGGGGTCTCCAGCGACAGAGCCCGGCGACTTTGTGTGGTGGTGGCTGTTGTGGTTGTGGTCGTCGTGGACACGATGACGGTTGTCGTGTTTGGTTCCGACGTTTCGGGCTGCGATGAGTTCGACGTGACAGGGATCGTGGAAGTGTTGCTGCTAGGACCGATTTCGTCGATAGCCCCCGAACTCGGGGTGGTAGCCCCGTCCGGCTCAACACTCTGGGTGTTTGTGGCTTCAACAGTGAACACAGCAGAAACATCGCCGTACTCGCGTCCAAGCGCTTGGTCAGCCCATGAGCGAGCCTCATTTAGCCCAAGGGTGTCGGCGAACGAAGCAACAGGCTCCCACACCGCCAGAGAGATGTCGCGGCCACTCCCGAACTCCTTGCGTTGCGCATCACGGACCAACTGATCGGCGTTCAACACCATGGCAAGCAACAGAGCCAGTAAACCGGCGAACAGAGCTTTGCCGGCGGGCATCGCTCCTGGTTTGTTGTTGTTACCGGTGCTCGACTCAGGCGAGCGCGAAAGTTCCGGCTCTTCGGACGGCTCAGCCGAAGGATCCTGGGCCAACCCCGGCGATGACGCCGAAGGGGTTTCGTGATCTTGGAAACGCCGAATACCGCTCTGATATTGGGGTCCCGCCCGGTGCCCACCAACCCCTGACGATGTTTGGTGCTCACCACGTGACATGACGGTCTGACGCTAGCCGAAACCGAACTACTAGAATCGTCGGATCGGGGCCAGATTCCTAGTGTTTTAGGGGTTTTCTGAGATTATGGAGCCCTTTGGGGTTCAGAACTGGAAACCTGGCCGGGTGACAGTCAACGTTCACCGCCTTTAGGCGTTCGTTTCGATCTAAGACTTCTTGTCGAGTTCTTCGGCGCAACCCTCGCAATTGAACTTACCGACCACGAACACCGTCACCCCCGCTACCCCGCTACCCCGCTGGCCGTCGCAACCGCCGCTCCCTCTGCACTCGCTCCGAGGAACACCATCCAGACCGAAGCCCCCAGGAAGGCGAACGTGACGATGACCCCGGCGCCGATTCCTAGCTTCGCGTTCACATGTTGGTTCGCAACCCACGGCGATTCCATCGCGTGGCGCCACCAGACATGCTCCAGGAGTACGAGAACATCCACCCACTAGAAGTGACTTCAGCTTGTTGAACCTGTAGTTGTTGGCGTGACCTGCGTTGACCGGGTTAAGTTTGCTTCTTAGGTGTATCGGACCCCCAAGGTGAATAGGCCGCGAGAAGATGCCGGACCCCATTCTTGCGGTTGTACGTCGCCCGCCGTCGGCGCCGCCGCGGTGACCCTGCCCCACCATCGCCAGCGTTCTTGACCGCTACGGGCCCGGCCTTGGCAGCAGATTCAGCGGCCCGAACTCGTCCATACACAACACGACCGTCGGGTCACCGGGCCCCGGTTCGGCTTTGCCGTCAGCGATCTCGTACAACTCGAGGACCCGGTTCTTCTTAGCCTCGAAACCTGGGTCGTTCGACTGCTTCCACGTCTTGATCACTTGAAACGACACCATCTGCGCCGACGCCAAGTCACAACCGATCCCGACGACCGGCGCACAATCCGCAGCAACCGTTTGCCCTCATCGTTACTGATCCCCCTGACATACAGCTTCTCACTCATCCTCCAATCAAAACAGACCACCACCACGAAGTGGTCGACGCGACCCCCAAACGTTGCCTGCTGCGGCACTAGCTCCGGCGCCGGGTGAAGTGTCCCAGATGAGTCCGCCGATGTCTTCGCCCGTTTGGGCATCGACGATTTTGAACTGCACGGTACCCATAGGCGCATCCGCGCCGATGGCCTGTCTTGGGTTGGAATGGACCGGTTCCAGACCGATCTGCAGCTTGTCGTTTGCCACTGTCAGCGCTTGGTTGCTTCGAAAGGTTCGCTTTCCGTAGCCGAGCCGATATAGGATGCCGGTCGTTTCTAAGCCGTGTGTTGGCCGTGTCAGAAGAGATGCTGTCGCCCACGGAATGGGCCACGGTGTGTCTGCCGGCAGTGCTTCGTTCAGAGTCATCATCGGCCGGGTAGCGACACTGTTGTAGTCACAAGGGGCGGCGAAATGTCAGTTATCCGATACACGACCAAATGGGCGGCCACGAGCCGTCAGTTCGTTCTGGTTGTTGTGCTTGCCGCGGTTGCATTGGTCATGGTGGTCAGCGCAGGTCTTATCGGGGCCCAGACATCGAAGACGCTTCGGATCGTCGAGCCTGGCGCTGGGGGTGCTGCTCTCGATCTGTCGAGCTTCAGCGCGGCGTCTGCCAGCTTCGGCGCCGACAGCATCAGTGTCCAATGGCCAAACGCGGCCGGTCTTGGCAGCCAAGCCATCACTGGGGCTTCGGTAACAATTGACCAAGCCCAACTTGCCATCGTGGTCGAAGGCAATATCACTGTCGGTGGCGATTCGTTCCGCGCTCTTTTTATCGCTGATTGGGCAGCTGACGTCTCGACGCCCACGCTGTCGCTCACCCTCGACGGCAACCTCGACCTGAGTTCTCTGAACTCGTCGTGGCTAGCCCCAACTGGCGCCGTGGTCATCGACGGTAAGGCCATCATCGCCACCGGCGAGCAGA
>JAADHX010000258.1 GCA_013151655.1 Actinomycetota bacterium | reverse complement strand
CCGCTCGATCGCATCAAGGATCTCTTCGAATCGGTTCAATCAATCGCCACCGAAATCACACCCGATGCACTTTGTTATGGCTTCGGCCACGTTGGCGACGGCAACATGCACATGATGATTCTGCCCCTCACCGACGAAGACGTTGCCGAGTTCAAGGCCAAGAAACCAGAACTGATTCGCCGCATCGACGAACTCACCTTCAGCCTCGCTGGAACCCTTAGCGCCGAACATGGCGTCGGACTCGAACTACGCGACCGGATCGCCGGTCAGAAGCCGCCGATCGAGTGGGAACTCATGCGCGCCATCAAGAACACCTTCGATCCACAGGGTCTGATGAACCCAGGGAAGCTGCTTCCAGACGTCGACTGATCGCGTGACCTAGCTCTGGGTTAGTTCGGCAATGTCAGCGGCAGACCATCCAACCGCAGACATCACATCGGCGGTGTCGGCTCCGTGGCGTGGGGCATGTCTGCGGACCTCGCTGCCTCGCCGCGAGGCAAAACTGACCGGATCGTGGACGACCCGATAGGGGCCTTCGGTCGGGTGCTCATCGATCTCGATCAGGCCAACCGCGGCAAAATGAGGGTCGTCCTCGATGTGTTCGAGCGACACGACCGGTGCACAAGGAATCGACGCGGCCTCACAAATCTCGAGCCACTCTTTGGTGGTCTTCATACCCGCGAAGGCCTCGACCAAGCCGTACAGGGCCTCAACGTTTCGGATACGAGCGTTAACGCTGCTGTAGCGCTCGTCGTCGATGAGGTCGGCACGATCGACAGCTCCAAAGAATGCTCGATAGTTGGCGTCGGTGTAAGGCAAGATGACGATCCAGCCATCGGCCGACCGTCTGGGTCGCCGCAGCGGCGTGCGAACTCTGGCGTAACTGAACTCGCCTTGTTTGGGTTCGAAAGTGTGTCCGTTCAGATGCTCGACCAGGTTGAACGCAGCCATAACCTCAGCCATCGGAACCTCAATCGTGTCGCCCTCGCCTGTCACCGCGCGGTGATGTAACGATGCCGAGATGGCATAGGCAATGTGGAGGGCGCTGATCTTGTCGGCCAAGATCGTCGGCACCAACGCAGGCTCACCACCCGTCCAAGCGAACATCGACGCTGTTCCCGAAACGGCCTGAATCACATCGTCATAAGCAGCCTGCCCAGAGCGCGGACCACCGGTCGCGAAACCAACTGCCGAGCAGTACACCAAATCGGGGCGCACCGCCCGAAGGTCTGCATCGGCGAGGCCCAGTTTCTTAAGCGCCGCCGGCCGCAAGTTCGACACGAACACATCGGCCGACGCCACCAAGTCGACGATGGCGCGGTGTCCGGCGTCGGTCTTTAGGTCGAGAACCACGCTGCGTTTGTTGCGGTTCAGGTTGAGGGTGAAGCCACTCATTCCCGCCGATCGTTTCGGATCGAACTCGCGCATCATGTCTGGCGTCGGGCTCTCGATCCTGATGACGTCGGCGCCCATGTCACCCAGAATCCGAGTCGCGAACGGCCCCATCACGACCGTCGTCAGATCGATTACGCGCACACCGTCAAGCGGACCTGCGCTTCGCTGTTCAACCATCTGAGCAATGTTGTCACAGCGCCACGATCAACCCGACCGTCGAATCGACACGAGCGCCAAGCGTCAGCAACGGTGTCGGGCCGCTGAACCGCTTGCGGAGCTAGCGTGCACCTCCAGGAGGCAGTCAAATGATCGATACCTACACGAACCAGTTCCCGGGGCTTACGTTCAGCAACCCAGCCCCGGCGGTTCTGCAAATAACACTCGAGGGGCCTGGCCTCAACTCGATCAGTGCCGAGATGCACCGCGAACTGGCCGACGTGTGGCTAACCATCGACCGCGACACGAACGTCAACGTGGCCTTGCTAACGGGAGCGGGCAAGGGTTTCAGCTCGGGCGGCAGCTTCGATCTCATCGACGAACTTCGCACCGACTACGCGACGGCACTACGGGTTATCCGTGAAGCCCGCGATCTGGTCATGAACATCATCAACTGCTCCAAACCGGTGGTGTCGGCAATGTGGGGTCCAGCGGTCGGAGCCGGTCTCGTCGCTGGCCTTCTTGCCGACGTATCTGTTGTCGGGACCAACGCCAGAATCATTGATGGCCACACCCGCCTAGGTGTGGCCGCCGGGGATCACGCCGCCATTTGTTGGCCGATGTTGTGTGGCATGGCCAAGGCCAAGTACTACCTACTTACGTGCCGCGATTTGTCGGGCGCCGAGGCCGAACGAATCGGCCTGGTTTCAGTGTGCGTAGACGACGACAAGGTCCTCGAAGAAGCACTCGACATCGCAACCGACCTTTCGGCGGGGGCCCAGCAGGCCATTCGCTGGACCAAACGGACGCTCAACCACGCCTACCGAATGCACGAACCAGCCTTCGACGCCTCGTTGGCTTATGAGTTCCTTGGCTTTATGGGCCCAGACTCAGGAGAAGGCGTCGCCAGCCTCCGCGAACGCCGCGACCCCGACTTCCGCGGCCTTCCCACAAGTGAGTAGGTCGGTCGGGTGCTAACGACGGCGTCGCGACGAGATGACGCCGGTGTTGAACCCGGCCAGATTCAGGCCGCCTGCAAATCGGGCGTGTTCGACCTTCAAGCATCGATCCATGACCACATCGAGACCCCCATCGTGGGCAATTGATGCGGCCTCGTCACTCCACAAACCAAGCTGAATCCACAACGACGATGCCCCGACCGCCACGGCCTCCTCGGCAACACCGGGTAAATCAGCGGGCCGGCGAAACACATTGACCATGTCCGGCTCACCGGGCAGATCTTCGAGACTCGCGTAGACCGGCTGGCCCAGAATCTCGGTTTCGCGCGGGTTGACGAACCACAATTCGAACTCGCCGGACTGGCTCAGCAGATACGTCGCTACAAAGTTCGACGCCCTGGCCGGGTTCGAAGATGCACCCACCATCGCCACCGTCGTGGTGCGATCCATGATGGCTTTACGTTCCGTTGCACTAGGCGGTACCCAACTTCTGGACACGACAGTCATGAGGCCCTCCCTCGACTGGTAGCTGCGGTGAGACCTTGATCGAGGTCGTAGATGATGTCGGCGACATCTTCGAGACCGACCGACAGGCGAACAGTGTCGAGCCCGACACCAGATGCTTCCATCTGCTCGTCACTTAGCTGTTGGTGGGTGGTCGAAGCCGGATGGATCACGAGCGTCTTGGCGTCGCCGACGTTGGCTAGGTGGCTGATCATCTCGAGGTTCTCAATGAACCGAGCACCGCCGTCGCGGCCACCCTCAACGCCAAACGAGAAGATGCTCCCGGCCCCTTCGGGCAGGTACTTCTCCACCCTTTCTCTCCAAGGGCTATCGGCCAGACCGCCATACTTCACCCATGTGACCCGATCGTCGGCATCGAGCCAATCGGCCACCGTCTGAGCGTTAGCAACATGCTGCCGCATCCGTAGGGGCAAGGTTTCGAGGCCCATCATGATCATGAACGCGTTGAACGGCGACAAACACGCGCCCACGTCGCGCAGTTGCTCCATTCGGACCTTGGTGCAAAACGCGTATTCGCCGAAGTTTTCGGCGAACTTGAGGTTGTTGTAGCTGGGGACGGGTTCGGTGAAGTGAGGGAACTTGCCGTTGCCCCAGTCGAACGTTCCGGCCTCGACGATCACGCCCGCAATGGTGGTTCCGTGGCCGCCCAAGAACTTAGTGGCCGAGTGAATCACGATGTCGGCGCCGTGCTCGATGGGACGGGAGAGATACGGCGACGCAAACGTCGAGTCGATGACAAGCGGGATGTCGTGAGCGTGTGCTAGTTCAGCCAATCCCTCAATGTCGGCGATTGCACCGCTCGGGTTCGCAATAATCTCGGTGTAAATGAGCTTCGTGTTCTCAGTGATGGCTGCTTCGTAATCGGCAGCATCATGGGATGAAACAAAGGTCGTGTCGCCGGCGCAAGGTGATGTCGAATTGCGTGACCGTGCCGCCGTACAACGCCGCGCTGGCGACAACGTGATCGCCCGAATCGCACAACGAGGTAACGGTCAAGAATTCAGCCGCCTGGCCAGATGCTGTGGCGACAGAACCGATGCCCCCTTCGAGAGAGGCGACCCGTTCTTCGAACGCGGCAACCGTAGGGTTCGAGATGCGGCTGTAAATGGAGCCGTATTTCTGAAGGGCGAAGAGATCGGCGGCATCCTGAGTATCGTCGAAAACGAAGCTGGTTGACTGATAGATCGGCAACGCTCGCGCCCCCGTCGTTGGGTCCGGTGGGGCGCCAGCGTGAAGCGACCTCGTAGCGAAACCCCACTCGTGATCTGTCATGTACTCCCCTATCGCTGACCCGTGCGACTATCCAGGCATCAATGATCGTACGTCGACCGCTCGGTTAGGCGCCTCGGATCATTCGGATCGGATGATTGTCCGGGACCACCTTCCGCTCTCTGTTCGCTTCGCTCATCGGGCCGCTCGGGCTGTTCGCACTAATGGGGTCACGCCTGTCGGCTCGGCCTCTGGCTAGGCGCCTCGGATCATCCGCGAGATTCGGTAGGCCAGAGCCGACTCGGTATCGCTCCTGTCCTCTCGACGATCGGCTCCGCCCAGGATTCGGCGACTAGCGCGTACCCCCAACCAGCGCAGCGGTTCGGGTTCCCATTTGCGAGCGGTCGCGCCCACCCACGGAAGCGTTACCCGGTCAGTGTCTTGACCCGTGACAAGTTCGGCCATGGTCCGACCGGCCAAGTTCGAAGCAGCAACTCCCTCCCCGACGTAGCCGCCAAGAACCCCCGTACCGGTGTTCTTGTCGTAGGTGAGGCCAGGTACCCAGTTGCGAGGTATCCCAAGGACTCCACCCCATCGGTGAGTGACCTTCGCTCCTGCCAGAGCCGGCAGTAGATCGACCAGGGTCTCGTGAATCAACTCATGCGAGGGCTCATGCACCTCTGCTGAGGTGTTGATCCGAGACCCATACAGGTAGGGCACACCCCGCCCGCCAAAGGCGATTCGATTGTCCGCTGTGCGTTGGCCATAGATGACCATATGCCGATCATCGGCGAAGGTGGTCCGGTCATGAAGCCCGATCTCGTCAAACAGCGACTCGGCAAGAGGTTCGGTGGCGATCATCAACGAATAGGTCGGCAGCAGCGTGCGTCGTTCACCTTTGAGATCGCGGGTGTAGGCCTCGGTAGCCCTGACCACGTGCGCAGCGCGTACCGCGCCATGAGCCGTATGCACCGTTCGCCCATCGATTTTGAGCACCTGCGTCTGCTCGTGGATTACCACCCCTGCCGCTTCAACAACATTGGCCAATCCCCGAACCAGCTTGGCCGGATCGATAGCTGCTGAGGGGCCGAAGAAGACGCCGGACTGAACATTGGTTGCGTTCAGGTACGTCGACGCGTCGGCGGCATCGAGCAGCCGGAACTCGTCCTCGGTGAAGCCATGCTCGCGTACCGACTCGATGTGCTGGCGTTGTCGTTTGGCCTGGGGTGAGTTGCGGGCAACATAGATCGTCCCGCCCTTCGCGTAGTCGCAGTCGACCGATTCGAGCGTCGTAATGCGCCCGATCTCATCGACGGAATCGAATACGGCTCGGCTGAGGCGCATGGACTCGGATCTGGACGAGAGCTTGGCGTACTTGGCAAACGACCCAGCTAACTCGCCTACGGCCCAACCTCCGTTTCGCCCCGAAGCTCCAAATCCACAGAAGTCGCGCTCGAGTACCACGATTCGTAGCGTTGGGTCGTGGCGAATCAGGTAGTAGGCAGTCCAAAGGCCACTGAACCCGCCGCCCACTATAGCGACGTCGACAACCGCATCGCCAGGTACCGCAGC
>JAADHX010000260.1 GCA_013151655.1 Actinomycetota bacterium | reverse complement strand
TGCGGTGATAGCGGGTCACTCGATTCGCCACATAGAAACGAAAGTGCTGCCAGACACCAACGTCGGCCTAAGTCAGACAGATGCTCCGATTGTGATTGAGGCGACGTTCACTGTTAATGGAAAACGGGTCCGCCCCACCATTGGTGTTCGGCCGGCATTGGGAAGGCGACTAGCCGAGGCTCGGACCATCGTACGCATCGGTGGCGACGTTCAGCTTCTGTTGCGCGACGCCGACGACGACGGCGTGCTCGTCGATGTAAACGTGCACCCGCTTCAATGGGCAGTGTGGTTGGGAGCGGTACTAATGGCGGCGGCATCGTTCGGCGCGCTACTACCCAAGGCAGCTGCGTCGAAGCGACAGCCTCAGCCCTTGTCGCGTTTGCGACGCAACAGCTCGTCCATCGTTGACGGCGGCGCGACCACTTCGGGCGGCGCGGGTGGTTCTGGCAACACCGGTGATGGCGCAGCCGAGTTCGGCGCGGCAACAGCTGGATCTCCCGATTCGGTTTGAGTGTCTCGATCTTGGCCTCGCCGAACCCCCCGCTTGGCTCGCTTGGGCGGCTTCGCAGATGAACCCGTCGCCGATCCGCGCGAACCAAACAGCCAAAGCCTCGACAAGATGGCCGCCAACAACCAAGCGATTACGGCGACGATGAGCAACCACGATCCAAGCTTCACCTCGCGGGTACCCGCAGTCAGACCGTCGGCGTCGAACGCCATGTCGGCGGTGATCGCGCCGCGGCCTCCAGTCAGCTCGCTAAGCCTGGCCAGAACACTCTCTTGGACCACGCCGGGTCGGTATTCACTCGAGTAGGAAAGGCTGGCGACATCGGTGCCGATAGCGACGGGCCCATCGGGTGTGGCCACCGTGACCGACACCGCGTGAGCCCCAAGCTGGTCGAGGTGCACCGATCCTTCTAGGCGACCGTCGGCGCGCTCCACCATCGGAACCTCACGGGGAACACCATCGGGATCGGTAACCGTCGCCGTGACCGCGCCGCCAACCACTTGATCGGCCTGCTCGGGCCGTTCGGCAACAAGCCGAAGTTCGTCGCCGTCGACAGTCGCCCGAAGCGACCCGCCACCGTCGATGCTAAACGTGTCGCGAACAACAGCGGACCAGAAGTCGACGTATCCGTCCCAATCGACCCACGCCTGACCCCACCTCAAACCAGCATCAGACGTCCACGACGTTGCTCGCCCAAGCCCTGCCTGCCAAGTCGCCAACAGAGGATCGGACTCATCGCCGATGGTCAATAGAGTCCGGGCCGTTGTCTGCGCGGTGGTCGCCACATAACCGAGCAGTGGAGGCGTTGAAGTCAACCCTTCGGTAGCTGGAGAAATGCCGGTTCTAGTTGGCAAGAACTCGCCCTCGTTGATGAACGACCGGGATGCAATGATCGACTCCTGAACCAGGATCTCGGGAATGCGGCTGAGGTCTCGGCCTGGGTAGAAACGGCCGCCTCCAGCAGTTGCGATAGGCCGAAGCTCGTTCGCTGCGCCCTCACCGGTGGCGATAACGGACACGGTTATACCTTCGGCGAATAGTTCGCCGGCCTCGGTGGCAAGTTTGGCGAGTTCGCCCGGTTGGGTGAACCCATCGCTGAACAAGATGATGTGCTTTAGCCCAGCATTGCTCTGACGCAAAGCGACTGCTGCGGTAGACAGCGTGGTCGACAGGTCAGTCTGGCCCGAAGGCGTAATCCGGGCCAGACCCCGATCGATCACATCGGCAGAAGGAATCTGTTGAAGGTCGATTAGCCACTCGGCATCGGTGTCGATGCCGAGGATCCCGATCTCGTCGTCGGCATGCAACGCATCGATAGCGCGCGCCGCGCCCGTTCTGGCGATGTCGGTCTTAGTCAAACCGCCAGGCACCCGGCCCGAGCCTTCGAACCCATCGGCGCAATGACACTCGCCCATCGACTCGCTGGTATCGATCGCCAACACCTCGGCAACAGTGCGCCGACGACGAGGATCGAGCACATCGCTGATAACGGGTAGAACCGACTCGAGGACCGTGTTGCGATACGCGCCCATCCCGTACGACTGCGTACCGCCGACGGTCACTAGGCCAACCCCAAGATCGCGAGTCGCGGATGCCAATGCCACCATCTGTTCTTCGGATAGGTCGTCAGCATCGACATCGACCAACACCACCGAGTCGAACCCCGCTAACCGATCGAGCGATGGCACCTCGGCCACACCAATCGTTTCGACTACCAACCCGCCAGCGCCAAGCCCCGCCTCCAAGGTCTCGCCCACCCCCGGGGCGCCCTCAACCAATAGCACACCAGCAGGCCCAGCTACATCGACGGTAACCCGGCCAACGTCGTTCTGAGGCCTGGCATCGAGCGCGACATCAACCACCACGTCATAAGCCGCCAAACCGCCTCTTCTGATTGCTTCGCCTCCCTGCGGCTCCGCCCCGCCGATTGCTTCGCCTCCCTGCGGCTCCGCCCCGCCGATTGCTTCGCTTCCCGGCCCCTGGGCGCCGGCCACATGTTGGAGCACGACTGTTGTTGTTCCGGCGTTTAGCAATACGTCGACGGTGCTAACAATCTCGCCGTCACGCCTCAACGAGACGAGGGCCGGTTGCGCGTGAGAAGATGAAAGAGTCGTCGAGAACGAGATGACTTGCCCGATCTCGGCGTTTCGCGGCGCTTGCACGCTCAGTACTGATGCATCGCTACCGATCTCGGGGATAAGCGTCACGTAGTCGAGTTCGATGCCTCGTTCGGCCAGCAGACTCGCTTCGCGTGCCGCATCGCCAACCGTTGAGCGACCATCGGAGACCACAACGATTCGTCGACGGGCATCGTCGGGGGTGACGGCACCGGCTAGGCGTAATGCCGCGGCAAGGTCGGTCTGGCCCGGGTCGATGGCGACGGTCTGGAGACCCGAGGGTTCGCGGCTCGGCGCCAAGAGCCGTTCGACCCGAGCCCCGTTGCCCGCAACCACAACGGCGTGCTGAGCACCATCAGTCGATGCCGCTACCGCCATATCGACGAACGAGTTACCGAACAGGTGGCCGGGATCGCCAACCGAATCGCTTCGATCGAGCACGAAGACCGTCGTCACGGCGTCTGCCGACCTCGGCAACGAAACGCCAACCAGCCCGACAACGGCCGCGACGAGGGCAACTATCCGCAACGCCGACGCCACCTTCCACTGTCTCTTCGACACACCGCTGCGAGTTCTAGCCAGCCAATACTCGGCACCAGCAACAACGATGGCCAGCAACACCGCCACCCAACGAAGAGAGGTACGTTCGGTCGGTATTGACTCCCCCGGCCGACGCAGCCGCGGACTCGTCGAGGCCACCGGCAATGGCGACAAATCGCTCTCGGCTGCCGGAAGCGAAACCGCGACCGTGTTAGTTGCCGCATCGACCGCTTCGACGGTCCAGAATCCGGGACGGTCTACGACGATGCTCCCAGACCCAGCAGCCACAGAACGTTGCGACCCTGTCGGGTCAGACACAACCGCATCGCGCCCGACAGGCAACACCAGCGGTCTACCAACCTGGAGTGACACCGGCACCGAGTTGGCGTCGGCGAGCTCGGCCAACAGTCGGTCGCCGAACACAGGGAACGACACATCGAGGGGCAGATTCGACCGGCCTAGATCGAACGCAACGTATACGAATGGTGTTCCCGCTCGACGCCCTCGCAAGATGAGAGGTGCGCCCTCAGCACCAACGAGTGTCTCGGCGGTCGGTGCATCAACAATCTGAGCGTCGACGATTCGAAGACCCGACAGGTCGAGCCCGGCTAGGAGCGCATCGGTCGACCTAAGCAATGTCGGAATGGGCGTCTCGACCACCCCAACAACCTCGACACCAGCAACACCACCCGGCGGGGCGATAGCCAAGAACGGACGGGCCAGGTCACTCGGTACATCGACACCGATGTACACCGAAACGTCGGGGACCTGAACCTCTGAGTCGACCAACTCGACC
>JAADHX010000398.1:382-4344 GCA_013151655.1 Actinomycetota bacterium | reverse complement strand
GCCACATGACGCAATGTGGACGCCATCGGCGGTGTTGGCATGAGTGTCACACAGATCAAGAAATAGTGCCCGCTCGAAGTAGTCGTTGGCGACTTCTTCGTGGCCTACGTCGGCGGCGACAATGGCCTGAACGCATGCCGATAGCGATGAATCGCCGGTGGTTAGTGGATCGTAAAAGTCGAAGTTTCTTCGCTTCTGTTCGGTTGAAAAATGGCTGCTGCGCAGATACATAGCCAGGACGACATCGGCCTGTTTTAGGACCTGGTGACGGTAGATCACAAGAGGGTGGAAGTTGAGCAGAAGTGGGTACTTGTCGTCGTCGACCTCGTCCCATGGCCACGCTTCGAGTTCGAGAAACGTCGAATCTTGGGGGTGGATGCCCTGCGTCTCGTTGAACGGTAGATACATGGCTTGCCAAGCCGCGTCCCAAGCGTCGATTTCGTCTTCGGACAAATCGGTGCGGCGGCGTACCGACTCATAGGCGGCGGCGTCGTCGGTTTGCAGCGCTCGCATGGTGTCGACCGCAAAACTCAGATGAAATCGGGCCATCACGTTGGTGTAGAAGTTGTCGTTGACGACCGTGGTGTATTCGTCTGGTCCGGTCACGCGATGAATGTGGAAGCAGCCGTCGGCTCCGTGAAACCCGAGGTCCTCCCAGAGTCGTGCCGTCTCGATCAGGATTTCGGCGCCTTCGTCGGCGAGGAACTGCTGATCGCCCGACGCGTCGAGGTACCGGTGAAGAGCAAAACCCACCGCGGCATTGATGTGGTATTGAGCAGTCCCGGCCGCGTAGTAGGCCGATGCTTCTTCTCCGTTGATGGTGCGCCACGGATAGAGCGCCCCTTTTTGGGTCATTGCCGCGGCCCGGCTTCGGGCGGCATCGAGCATGGCCCAACGAAATCGGAGCAACCTACGGGCCGCTTCCTGATCGACGTAGGCCAGATAGGGCAGAACGTAGACCTCGGTGTCCCAGAAGTAGTGGCCTTCGTAACCTCCGGCGGTGACTCCTTTGGCGGCGACGCCTTGCTCTTGGGTTCTGGCGGTGGCCTGAAGCAACTGGAAGAGGTTCCACCTAACGGCTTGCTGGGCGGCGAGGTCGTGACCGATCTCGATGTCGGCGGCCTTCCAGTGCTTGGCCAACCAAGTTGTTTGGGCGCGAGATGCTGCTTCGGGGCCGTCGGAGTGGGCTCGTTCGAGCGTACGCTCGCAGCGGTCGGCTAGTTCCGGGGTTGGAACACCGGTCGAGGTGTGGAACGCCACGTACTTCGTCAAAGTTATGGGAACGCCTGATTCGGCCCGAATGGTGAAGTCGGCCTTCGCAATGTCTGACTCGACGGTTGTCTGGCACGACACGACACAGTCCGTGTCGAGGTCGTGGCGCATACCGCAGGCCAAGGTCATACGTGAGTTGGCGGTCACGAACCCGAGGATCTGGGTTTCGCCCGAACGTTGGGTTTGGGGTTCGAGTACCCGGTGGGCAAACCCCTTGGCGGCTCGAGGATCGAATCCTTCTCCTAAGGCAGCGCTACTAACGTGATACTCGTCCTCGCCATCCTGACGATTTAGTAGCTGCGATGAGATCACCACGGGTGCGGCTTCGTCGAGCAGCGTGACTGAAAAAGTCAGCACCGCGAGATGGCGATCGGTAAGCGATGCCATACGGGTCGACGACACCTGCACCCGTTTGCCGCTTGGCGTTCTCCAGATGAGATCGCGAGTGAGGAGGCCGCGTCGAAAATCGACTGCTCGTTCGTAGTGTTCGAGGTCGGCTGTTGCTAGCAGTAGCGGTTCGTCGTCGACGTAGAGTTTCAGTACTTTGGGGTCGGGAACATTGACGATTGTCTGGCCAACCTTGGCGAACCCGAACGCCTCCTCGGCGTGTTCGATTTCCCAGGTCTCGTGGAACCCATTGATGTAGGTCCCGTGAGTGTGGGTGTCGCGACCCTCTTCTGGAGTGGCTCGCATGCCCAGGTAGCCGTTACCGACACCGAACAACGTTTCGGTTAACCCGAGGTCGTCCCGTGAGAACTCGGTTTCGACTAGACGCCACGGATCGGCGGGGTAACGATGCTGCGGCAACCCGATGGGAGGGTCTGCTCGATGTTTGGGCGGGTTCACGGCGTTGCTCCTTGCTGCACAAGGTCGGCTAGGTCATCCACTACGAAAGTGGCACCTTGGCCCATCAGGGCCGCATGGCCTGCGCCCCGATCGACACCGATTACCACTCCGAAGTTGCCGGCCGCCCCCGCAGCGACTCCAGATACCGCGTCTTCAACGACCACCGTGTTGCCGGGTGAGACGTTAAGCAAGCTGGCACCCAACAGGTACGAATCGGGAGCCGGCTTACCAGCGAGCCCACGATCGGCGGCGACGAGACCGTCGACCACGATGGGAAACCGGTCGACTAGCCCGGCGGCACTTAGGACCGACACTGCGTTTCGCGACGACGAGACAATGGCCATGGGCACCTTATGGCGCTCAAGGTGGTCCATCGCTGATAGCGAGCCAGGGTATGCCGCAATTCCGTCGCGTTCGAGAATTGCGGTGAATAGGGCGTTCTTCTTGTTGCCCATAGCGCAGACACTGTCTGTGCCCGGAGCGTCGTCGAGGTTCCCATCAGGAAGTGAGACTCCACGCGAGGTGAGGAACGTCCGCACGCCGTCGTAGCGGGGCCGGCCATCGATGTGCTCCAGATAGTCGGCTGGGGTGTAGTCGTAGGCTTCGAAGAGTTTGGCCCAGGCATGTTCGTGAATTTCGGCTGTGGGCGTGATCACACCGTCGAGGTCGAACAACACTGCGTCGAACCGCTCCCATGAGAACGAGTTGCGGGCATTCGTGGAACGCGCTTCGATCGCCGAGTTTGAGGACATGACGGTGATGGTAGGGCTTGGCGGGCGTAACCTCGTCACTCAATGAGGTGTGGTTTGGGGATCGATTGGCAGGCGAGGCCGTGTGGTGGAGCGGTCGTGTGGGGCGAGCTGGTTCGCTTCGACGTCGCGGGTTAACACGCTGTGATTCCGAAGCCGATTCCGACAACCGAACATTCGGTGGTGACAACAGCGCGATGGTTCAGGCCCCGATCGCGTCAGCCGACGTGGCGCGGCCTGCTGCACGAACTAATGGTCGTTCCCGCCCTCGTGGCCACGGCGTGGGTCGTAACGTCGGCAGCTGGTCCTGTCGAACGGGTAGCGCTGGCCGTACAAGGGTTATCGATGACTGCGCTGTTTGCCCTGAGTGCCACCTATCACCGCCACAGTCCAACGCTCAAGGCTAGGCGTATCAACCGCAAACTCGACCACTCTGCCATCTTCGTTTTGATCGCAGGCTCCTACACCCCGATCTGCTTGCTTGTGCTAGATCGGCCACTGGGTTTGGTTGTTCTGACTGCTGTCTGGTTGGTTGCGGCCCATGGAGTTCGGCAGAAGTCACTTCGACTTGAGCTTGAACACGACCGGGTGCATAGCTGGATGTATGTCGTTCTCGGTGGCACCGCGTTCCTGATCCTGCCTCAGCTGATCGACGGCATGGGCTTGGCCAGGATGCTCTGGAGCGCTGGTGCCGGTGTGCTGTACGGCTTCGGAGGGTGGGTGTTGGTCAAGCGGCGGGTCGACCCGTGGCCAAAGTCGTTCGGTTTTCACGAGGTGTGGCACACGTGCGTGACGGTAGCCATCGCCATCAACTTCGGAGTAGCTGCCACGTTAGTGTGATGGTCAACACCCAGGTTGGGCCAGCTACCGGGCGAGCAGCCCGATCGCTTGTTTGGCTCTGGCCACGACGACCGTGGCAAGTTCCTGGGCCTTGTCGGCACCGATTGCAACCTGGCGCTGCAATTCTGCGGGGTCGGCCAAGAGTTCTGCGCGTCTGGTTTGGATCGGTTCTATCAGGGCCACCACCGCGTCGGCCGTCGCGACCTTGAGGTCGCCGTAGCGGTTGAAGTCCGCGGCAAGACTTGCCGGGTCGGC
>JAADHX010000398.1:0-279 GCA_013151655.1 Actinomycetota bacterium | reverse complement strand
CGTCTGAACTTCTTGGCGGTGATTGCTACATCTTCGAAGACCCTGATCGTGCCGCTGGCCGACTCGGCCGATTTCGACATCTTGACGTTGGGATTCTGAAGATCCATGACTCTGGCGCCAACTTTGCCGATCGCGGCCTCTGGTACAACAAAGGTCTCTCCGTGGCGGTTGTTGAATCGTTCGGCTACATCTCTTGTCAGCTCGAGGTGTTGTCGCTGGTCGTCGCCAACTGGCACTCGATCGGTGTCGTATAACAAGATGTCTGCGGCCATGAGCACC
>JAADHX010000198.1 GCA_013151655.1 Actinomycetota bacterium | reverse complement strand
ACACTCGATTCCCGCCACATCGACGTTGAGCAGGTCACTATTCGGCTCGCGTCCGGTGGCTACCAAAAGTTCATCGACAATGGTTTCGCCAGTCAGACACGTAATCTTGATGCCCTCGGCAACCCGTTCTACCCTCGTTGGGACGTGGCCGAGTTGAAGATCCACACGTTCACCGAATACTTCGGTGAACCGGGCCGAAATTTCTTCATCAAACGCCCTCAGCAGAACCTGGGAACGATTGATCATCGTGACCTGCGAGCCAAGACCCGAAAAGACGTGACCCATCTCGGCCGCGATAAATCCGCCGCCGATGATCCCGAGACGGTTCGGAAGTTCAGGCAGCCGCATAATCGAGTCGGAGGTATGAAAGCCGGTCTCAACCAAACCGGGAATTGGCGGTATGACACTCCGCGCGCCAGCGGCAAGAAGAATGTCTGGTGCGGTGATGAGCCGACCTTCGACATCCAGCGTCTTCTCACCGACGAACGCGGCCGTTCCCTGAATCAGAGTGACATTCGGAGATCCGGACGCGCGATATTCGCGCCCGGCCTCCGAGATCGGATCAATCCGCCCAAAGACCCTTTCGCGAATCGCTGGCCAGTCGGCACCGTTGAACTGGGTATCAATTCCGAGCTTTGCCGAACTTTGTGCGGCCACAGCCGCATCGGCCGGCAACACAAACATCTTTGAAGGAATGCAGCCACGATTCAGGCACGTGCCTCCGAACACATCGCGCTCGACAAGGGCAATTTTCCAATCGTCGAGATACGACGGGATCGAATTCCCCGATCCGCTACCGACAATGATGAGGTCGTACTGCTCGGGTTGCTGGTCATTTGCGCTCACGATCAATGTGCAACGTTGCCGCTACGCGTTTCCTTCCCATTTCTTGCAGCCGGTCAACACGGGTTGGATTCCGCACTCTTCATGGGCAAGGTTGAAGGGTGTTCGAACGACGTACCGGAGACGGGTTCATGCGCTGCAGCGACGGTCATGTTCGCTGGGGCGTCTTCGGCGCGGCAGGGGTGGTGTTCGTCGTTCACGACGCTCACGGCGAACCACTCGTGATGCTTCAAAAGCGATCCGCAATGGCTCACGAGGGAGGTAACTGGTCGTGCGCCGGAGGGGCACTCGATGAAGGTGAAACTCCTTACGCGGGTGCTCTCCGAGAAGCTTCGGAAGAAGTCGGTGTGCCGCCGGGCAACCCACGGTTGCTCGGCCAGTATGTGTTCCAACCTGCGACCGACTGGTCGTATACGACCATTGTTGTCGAGGTCGATGAGCCCTTTGGCGAGTCAATGAACTTCGAAACAGATGCGGTCGACTGGTTTCCACTCGATCAGGTCGATCGACTCTCGTTGCACTTCGGCTTCGCCTCAGCGTGGCCACACCTCATCGAGATCATCAAACGCCCATCGTCTAAGTAGTTCCGCTGTCGTAACCTCTCTTGCATGGCTACACAAACCATCAACGGAACCTGCCACCACGATTGCCCTGATTCGTGTGGTTGGACCGTGACCGTGACCGTTAACGACGGCGACGGCGATGCGACCGCCGCCAGTCCGGTTGCGGTGAAGCTTCGAGGGAACCCAGACCACCCGTACTCGCAAGGCGAACTGTGCCCGAAGGTCAACCGCTTTCTCGACCGCGTCTACAGCCCTGACCGTGTGCTGCATCCTCTAAAGCGAGTTGGCCCCAAAGGATCGGGTGAGTTTGAACAGATCTCATGGAATCAAGCACTTACGGAAATTGCAGAGCAACTCCACTCGGTGATCGACACTCACGGAGCCGAAGCGGTCCTTCCCTTCTCCGATGCCGGGAATCAGAGCCTGCTCGCAATGACGGGGCTCAGCGGTCGCCTCTTCGGCCAGATGGGCGCAAGCAAGTTAACCCGGGCGATCTGCGGGGTGACTGTCGGTGCCGGAATGTCGATGACAAACGGAACTGGCCGCGGGATGGACGCGCTCGAGTTAGTCCACAGCAAGCTCATCATTCTCTGGGCGACCAACACACGACTAACCAATCGCCACTTGTGGCCCACAATCGAAAAGGCGCGCGCTGACGGTGCGCGCCTTGTTGTTATCGACCCAATCAGGACAATGACGGCGGACGCCATTGATGAGGACCGCGGTGACTTGTTCATTCAGCCGCTACCGGGCACTGACATCGCGATGATGCTGGCCATGATGCACGTCATCATCCGCGATGGGCTCACCGACGAAGACTGGATAGCCGAGCACACGCTCGGGTATGACGAGCTTCGCGAAAGTGTCTCCGATTGGTCGCCTGAGAGCGCCGCCAAGATCACCGGCATCGAGGCGAGCGTTATCGAACAATTGGCAATCGACTATGCAACTGTGCGACCCGCGGCAATCCGTTCACTAATCGGAGCTGAACACCACGAAAATGGTGCGATGTTCTTCCGCACTCTCGCCTGCTTGCCGGCACTCACCGGAGCCTGGGCCGAGCGCGGCGGAGGAATCGCAAAAAGCGTCGGCTCCTACAGCGAAGACCTCGTCGATTCAGCGTTCATACGGCTCGACCTCGAACAGGTCGAAGGCCGACCCGAACCGCGAACACTCAACATGAGTCGGCTCGGAGACATCTTGACGTCTCCGACTGCGGCAGAGGGCGACGGCCCGGCGGTCCACGCTTTGATCGTCTGGAACTGCAATCCACTTGTCACCGTTCCCAACGCCGAGGCGACCCGACAGGGGCTAGAACGTGACGATCTCTTCACGGTCGTCCATGAACAGTTCCTGACCGACACCGCTCAGTACGCGGACATCGTTCTGCCGGCAACAACACAAATCGAATCCGACGACGTCGTCTTTCCTTGGGGTCACCTGTGGATCGGGTGGAACAGCGCGGCGATCGACCCGGTCGGCGAGTCCTGTTCGAACACAGAGCTGTTCCGGCGCCTTGCGACAGCAATGGGATACACCGAACCCGCTCTGTTCGACGACGACAGCACTCTGATCGAGCAAGCCCTGCCCTCTGTTGATCTTGACGAACTGCGCCGAGTTGGCTGGGTTCGGGCTCCGTATCCCGAAGACGGCCGGCCCTTTGGTGATGGCACATTTGAGACGCCATCCGGGCGGGTCGAGTTTGTATCGGAGCGGCTGGAGAATATCGGTCAGCCACGGCTGCCGACGTTCGTAGCACCCAACGAGGGACCCGGCGGAAACTCTGAGCTATTGGCCAAGTACCCGCTCCAGCTTCTCACCCCGAAACAACACACCAGATTCTTGAACTCGACGTACTCTCAGCTCCCGAAACACGGCCCAGCCGAAGGGGAGCCCTTCGTCGAACTCGATGCCGAAGACGCCGCTGTCCGCGAACTAGGGGACGGAGCTACGGCTCGGGTCTGGAACGATCGTGCCTCGGTAACGCTTCCTGTTCGTATTTCCGAACGCCTCCGACCGGGTGTGGTGGCCATCCCATTCGGCTGGTGGCGCCACCAACACCCCGACGGGCAGAGCGCCAACAGCCTTACCAACGACACGCTGACCGAATGGGGCGGTGGGGTCGCCTACACCGACACACTCGTACAGATCGAGCCACTCCTCAACTGACACAAACCGATCTTTCACCCCGTCCTGAGATTTGTGTCAGCACAAACCTGTGGCGCACCCGTGTCCTGTGGCACACCCGTATGTGCTGACACAAACCCAGGTTCGGCGAACGCGGGGCCCGCCGGGCTGGAGGCGTCACACATCGCCAACTTAGCGATCGGTATCCTGCCGGGATGGCTGCCGACCTGATCTACGCGTTCAGGGTGATGCGGCTCCCGCTCCTCGATGCGGGGGGCGCCCAGATCGGACGCATCCAGGACATCATCGCCATACCAGGGCGGCCGGCGACCGGCGGCGAGCGGGCAATCGCCCCGAGAATCGTCGGATTCGTGGCCAACAGCCAGCGCAGACGAATCTTCGTTAACGCTAACCGCATTGCCGAAATCAATGGTGAC
>JAADHX010000391.1 GCA_013151655.1 Actinomycetota bacterium | reverse complement strand
GTGGCAGCGGTGGTGGTGGTGGCAGCGGTGGTGGTGGTGGTGGCAGCGGTGGTGGTGGACGTCGTCTGGGCGACGGCAGGTATCGCGAGCAGGTTGGAGGTGAGCACGACAGCGGCCACAGCGGACAACCGAGCGCGTCCATGCCGATTCGAGTGCTTTCGTGGGCTGCGTCGGTCGGTTGACATGTGCCTTCCTCTTCTCCTCATCTGCCCTACCGCGTCTCCCTTCGCTGGCGTGCTCGCCGAAGTAGCTCAGTCCTCCGAACCCACCGTCGCTGTTTGCTTATCGGGGTCGATGTCATGGTCTGGTGGTCGCTCCACCGAATCATCTCCGCTCCCTCTGCGTTTCGCCATCCAGACACCGAACGCTGCGAGTACGACGAGCACCAGAACGCCGACTGCGGTCGCGCCCGCACGTATTCCACCACCGGGATCTTCGACGGGTACATCGGCACCGATCGCATCCGTTACCGGCACCGTGGAGAATGCGACACTGATCGGCTCCGTCTCGCTGTCTTCGTAGCGGACGCGAGCAGTGAAGACGTAGTCAGCCTCCTCCGGGATTTCGAAGTTGACGGGGAGGAGAAGCGTCTCATTTGGTTGCACGAGATACTCCAGGCCTTCGAAGAGGCCGACGGTTTCCCCGTTTCGTGTGAGCTCGCCGACGACGGTCGCGAATGTTTCGATCTGGCCCGGGTTTCCCACCGTGGCCGTGAATCTGGCGAAGCCGCCGGCCTGTGGCTCGGTGTCCAGTTCAAGAGACATGAATGTGATCACCTGGCTCAGTGTTCCGGCCGGGTACACGGTGAACTCGCGGCGCTCTGTGCCGAGATCAATGCCTCCGAATTTGACCGAAAGTTCGGCGACGTACTCGCCCGGCTTGGCTTCCGAAGTGTCCCAGGTCACCTCGAATATCTTTGACTCCCCGGGGAACGTCGCGTTGGTCGCTGTAGTCGTTTTCGATATCGGCGTTCCATTGTTGTCGAGAATCTCAAGCGTCAATTCGGGTGTGACTTGAATGTTCCCCGAGTTCTCGATCCTGGCCGTCACCCGGGCTGGGACACCGACCTCGGTGTTGGGAAGTGCGACATCCAGGAGCGCCCCGGAGATCACCTGGTCGCCACTGACGTCGAGCGTGATGGGGATCTTGACGCCCAGCCCGACCCCGGTGCCACTCTCTGTGTCTGGCGGAGCAAGACGAGCTCTCAACACTCCGACATAGGTGCCGTTCTCGATCTCATTGGGTACATCGATTCGGATGATCGCCGACGTACCGGTTCCGTCTTCGTCGAGAAGCTCCGAGATCTCGGTTGTCCGATCCTCCGCGTCGAGCAGTGTCATCCACGGACCTGCCTCGGCCTCGAAGTCGATCTTGAAAGGCGTTGCCACTCCTGTGTTGTTGACGAGTTTGACGGTCCGATAGATCGTCGATCCTCGAAGAGCGTTCGAGATGTCGATGGTCCCTGGGGATCCGCCTACCCCTCCGGCCCACGCCGGTGCGATGGTCGCGACGATCATCGCTGCCACCGCCAACACTGTGCCTAGCCGCCTCATTTTTCCCCTCTCATCGTGACCCGTACGCTCCCCAAGCTTACGCGGTTCACTTGCCGTGGTCGTTGGAAATCTGGCGAGCGGGTGGGTCACCACAATGTGGCGACCCACCCCGTTTTCTCGCTTTGCTAACTAGCGTCTACTCCGGTGGTAGCACTCCGAAGGGGTATCGGACGGTCGTCCAATCCTGCCAGTCCCCTGCTTCGTTCAGGCACGGCGAGTCGTCATTCGGATTGTTATAGGCGTACAGCCATATCGAACCTGAATAGAGCCCTGCCGGCAACCAACCTGGTGGATGGATTGACAGGTCAAGCTTGCCGACCTCGTTCGCACACAGCACCTGATAGTACCCGTTGCCGAACTGCCCCTCCTGGTACGCTGGGAGTTCTGGGAAGCCAACCAGGTAGCTCGGGTTGGTCCCGAACGCCGCGTCGAACATCGTGATTCTCTTCGCGCCAGCAGTTTCGATCGGATTGCCCAGGCCGTCCTCGACCCACTCCATATCAGTGAACTCGATTCCGAGCGACAGTTCGCCGGAACCAGTGTTCTTTACCGTCGGTCTTTCGGGTGTGTCCATCAACAGGTCCCCGTACACGACATCGATGTCACCGGGACTGATGACTCCCCAGTCGACGGTGGTGAAGTCCGTCACGAGTTCGACGAAGCACAACACACTGAGTGTGTTGCTGAGCGTCGACGTGTCACCATCGTTGGACGCGTACAGCCTGACCTCGTACTCGCCACACGGTTGATGCTTGTCGAGCCAGAACCGGCCCTTGAAGAGACCAAGTTCGTACTCTGCTGCACGTGCGATGATCCCGCTCTGGCCGGTGAGGGTGTCGGTTGCGATCTGACCGGTCAGCTCGGAAGCCGCGTACCACATACCTGCGTAGCCTTGGTCCAGCGTCCAGGACCCTTGGTTGAACGTCGCCCCGTACTGCTCGGGACGTCCTGCGAGCACGCCGTACTCCTGCGTCTTGAATGAACCATCCGGGTGGTAGATGTCCCAGAATACGGAGTCGACCGCGGCGACACTGGCTTTGCCCCTGATGGCAGCCCAGAGCTCGATATACCGCTTGCTTGGATAGTTCTCGGGGTTCGCTTCGACCTGCATCACGTTGTACTGCGACCCGTCGGTGAAGTACTTCGTGGTACCGAACTCGTCTTGACGACACGGGTTCGCTGCGATGTCTACCGAGTCATCGTCGTTGCCGTACTCCATGCCGGGCGTAGTTCCCCCCGGATTGGGCGTTGCCTTACCCTCAACCGGCGGGTACTCGTAGTCATCCGGCACGGATGTCGTGTAGGTATCTGGTAGCTCCCACTTACAGACGATGTCGGGACTGTCGTCCCCACTCAGTCCGATTTGAGCGTCAGTCGTGATATCGATGTCCCCGTTCGCTCCGGCAGGGAGCGCAACAAGGAACGTCGCGGCGAGGGCAAGGATCGCAAGGATTGCGAATCTACCTTTCCATTTGCTCAACATTCTGTCTCCTTTTGCTGTTGGTGATCGGTCCCGATCGAGATCCACCTTTCCTCCCTTTCCTCCTCACTCGTCGGAACCGCTTCCGATCGCCTCTGGCGCGAGCGGCAGTTGTCCACTTACCGACGGTACGCGGCGGCGGATCGCCGATGGGGTTGCGGGAGTCAAATGACCTGTTCCAGCTACGAAAGTGACTCGCTGTGAGCTATGAGCCGGAAGTGAGGTCGTCGAGGAAAGAGCGCGTGTCGAGGTACAGCTCGGGACACAGGCTGCCGGATGCGAGGTTCACGATGGTCACCGACGCGATGAAGTCTTCGGTCACAGCAGCCGCCGGTTCTCTACCTTCGGCGCGAGCGACGACGTCGACTACCAAGGCAACGGCACGGTTGATTGGAAGTTCGGCATCTCTCGCAGCGCAGTACAGATACCCGAGGTACACGACGGCATCGTCATCGAGCTGAGCGAGGATCGAGCCGTTGGAGTCGCTGCGCACGGCGCCGACGAATGCCTCCTCGGTCTGTGACCTGACTCGATCGCGATCGGTCGGGATGCCCCTCGGCAGCTTGATCCCGTTGAATCTCTCTGCTTCGAAGCTGTTGAGGTAGTCGGCCACCGTCCCGCTGATCACTACCGAGCTGGCATCTGGAGGTACGGTCGACGGGCGCGAGGTGCTCGAGCCTGCACACGCTCCGAGAAGCACGATCGAGAACAGGAATCCGACCAGCGCGAGGAACTTCCTTGTCTTCGTCATGCTCGACTTCCTACCGTGATCGATGCCTCGGGTTCATCTTCGCGCACGAGCTGCCTCCAGTATCTGATCGATGCGCCGACGAGGGTCAGGGCCAGTAGGAGGAAGACTCCGACGCCGAGAACGGGGACGAGCGACAAGCCCGAACCGACGCGCCAGGAGAACGTCACCGGTTCGCTCGCGAACCCATCACCTTCCCA
>JAADHX010000038.1 GCA_013151655.1 Actinomycetota bacterium | reverse complement strand
GCTTACCGTCTCGGCCCCTAGTCGATGAACCTCTTAGACATTCTCGTAGCTCTCTTTATCGTGTCCGCGGCTGTCGGCGGATACCGGGCCGGGTTTGTTTCGCGCGCCTCGGGTTGGATCGGTCTGTTGTTAGGCCTCGGCGCCGCCGTCTTCCTCATTCCGTTGGTGGTTTCGCTGTTCGATCGTTTCGACGACGCCTGGGTTCTTCTTAGTGGCCTGGTCGTGTTGGTTGCCGCGGCGGTGGCCGGTCAGGTCCTCGGCCTCCAGGTCGGTGAGAAGCTCCGGTTGGCGTTACCCAATCGTGCGAGCGGCCCCGATCGTGTTGCTGGTGCCCTCGTTGGTGGAGTCGGCGTCCTCGTTGTTTTCTGGTTCCTACTTCCGACCCTTGCAGCAGTTCCGGGCTGGACCTCGAATCAGGTCGCAGGATCCTTCGTGGCCAAATCGTTCGAAGAGAATCTGCCAATTCCGCCAGACACCTTGTCCGCCCTACGAGACGCAGTGGGGGAGGAGTCGTTTCCTACAGTCTTTGAAGAGTCGACTTCGCTCGTTGATCCGGGTCCGGCCCCGACCCGGTTGGAGTTGTCCGACGAGGTCGCCGCTCGAGTTAGAGCCTCGGTCGTCCGGCTCAATGTTCGAGCGTGCGGACGAACCCAGCAGGGCACTGGTTATGTGCACTCGCCCGAGCTCATCATCACGAACGCTCACGTGGTGGCTGGTGGATCTCAGGTCACGATCATCGACGACGCTGGCGAACACTTCGAAGGCACCGTGGTGGCCTTCGACGCCGAGCGCGACCTTGCCGCGGTGAGGGTGGCAGGACTGTCAGCGCCGCCGCTCACGCCGGCCACAGCGCTGCCGAACTCGCCAGCCGCGACGTTTGGGCATCCAGGTGGCGGCCAGCTGCGAGTGGCGCCAGCTCGTGTGGCCGACGTGCTGCGAGCCAGTGGTCGAGATCTATACGATCTCGACAACACCATCAGAGAAGTGCTGGTGATGGCGGTGAACCTACGTTTGGGCGACTCGGGCGCACCGGTGGTGAATCTCGACGGTGGCGTGGTTGGGGTGGCCTTTGCCGTGGCCCCAGACGGCGACGATACGGCTTACGCCGTTACCACTGGCGAGGTGATCGCTTTCCTCGACGAGAACAACACCACTGCTCCAACGGGTGCTTCGGCCTGCCTCGGGTAATGCCTGAGGCGGCTATGGCTCAATAAAGATGCACTCACCAGGGCATTCTTCTGCCGACTCGATGACCGCATCGAGCTGTGCGTCTGGGAAGTCGGCCAAACCTTCGGACCCACCTGGGTCTGAGAAGATTTTGTCGCCCTCTTTTACGTAGGCCAACCCGTCATCGAGTAGTGCGAACACATCGGGTGCGATCTCTTCACAAAGACCGTCACCGGTGCATAAATCTTGGTCGATCCAGACCTTCATGGGTAGTGCCTCTCTCCCGCCGTCTCAGGCGCTGACAGATTGTATCGGCAGACAGCGACCGAGATGTACATGTGTGACTCCGAAAGTCGCGTGTAGGGTCGCCGACGGGACTGACATGTCGGCAGCCATCGGAGGGCAGATGCCAGCGAGTGAAGATGCAGCCAAGCCAACCGTAGACAGCTCAGCAAACGCCCTGGCGCGAGCTCAGCTTCGAGCGCTCGAGGAAGAGGTCGTTTTGTTGCGACGTCGCCTCCAGGATGCGCCTAAGCGCGTCCGCACTCTCGAAGAACGTTTGCTTGAGACCAAGGGTCAACTTGCACAAGCCATTTCTCAGAACGAGAAGCTCACCTACACGCTGCGTGAGGCTCGCGAGCACATAAGTGCGTTACGCGAGGAGGTCGACAAGCTCACACAACCTCCTGGCGCCTATGGCACCCTGATTGGCCGCAACGAAGATGGCTCGGCCGACGTGCATGCGAGCGGACGCAAGATGCGCGTGGCGGTGCACCCCGACCTCGGAAACGAAGACCTTCAAGCCGGCGCCGAGGTTTTGCTCAACGAATCGTTCAACGTGGTCATGACTCGCCAGCCCGATGTATCTGGTGAAGTCGTGAAGGTCCGCGAAATTCTCGAGTGCGGCACTCGGGCCATTGTCACTGGTCGCGCCGACGAAGAGCGCGTGGTCGAGCTCGCCGATCAGCTTCGCGAGATGCTCACCGGACCTGGCCGCGTTAAGGCTGGCGACGCGCTTCTCGTCGATACCAGGGCCAACCTGGCGTTAGAGAAGCTGCCAAAACCCGACGTCGAAGAGCTGGTTCTTGAGGAGGTACCCGACGTTTCGTATGAAGACATCGGCGGGTTGTCCGAACAAATCGAGCAGATCATGGATGCGGTCGAGTTGCCGTTCCTGCATCAGGACCTATTCAAGACCTTCGATTTGCCCGCACCCAAAGGCATTCTTTTGTATGGGCCGCCAGGGTGTGGCAAGACCCTTATCGCCAAGGCCGTCGCCAATTCGCTGGCCAAGAAGGTGGCCGCCGCTAGCGGCGACGAGTCCGGCCGCAGCTTCTTTTTGAACATCAAGGGCCCTGAGCTGCTCAACAAATACGTTGGCGAAACCGAACGCCAGATTCGCCAGATATTTGAGCGAGCCCGCGAAAAGGCCAGCGAAGGTTGGCCAGTCATCGTGTTCTTCGACGAGATGGAATCGTTGTTCCGGACCCGAGGCAGCGGTATCAGCTCCGACATGGAATCGACAGTTGTGCCTCAGCTCTTGGCCGAGATTGATGGTGTCGAGGGGCTCAAGAACGTCATCGTTATCGGTGCGTCGAACCGTGAGGACCTCATCGATCCGGCGATTCTTCGCCCAGGCCGACTTGATGTGAAGATCAAGATCCAACGCCCCACCGAGTCTGGTGCCATGCCGATCTTCGCCACCTACCTCACCCCTGACCTTCCGATCGATTCTGCCGAGATCGACGATCTTGGTGGAGGCGACCGCGATAAGGCTGTGCGGGTCATGATCGAGTGCGCGGTCGAGGAGATGTACCGGGCCGACGAAGCCAACGAGTTCCTCGAGGTCACCTACCAGAATGGCGATAAAGAAGTCATGTACTTCAAGGACTTCGCATCGGGGGCCATGATCGAAAACATGGTTCGCCGTGCGAAGAAGCTGGCCATCAAACGGGTCATCGCCGGCGGTGCTCACGGCATACGTCTCGACGACATCTTGATGTCGATCAAGCAGGAATACAAAGAACACGAAGACCTGCCCAACACCACAAACCCCGACGATTGGGCCAAGATCTCGGGCAAGAAGGGCGAGAGAATCGTGTTCATCCGCACTCTTGTCAGCCACGGCGACGACGCAGATCCCGAGGGCGGCAGGGCTATCGAACGAGTTCAGACCGGCCAGTACCTATAACCGCCACCACTTGGCGCTGGCTCAATCCAGTTCGAGAATGAGTCGTAGTGCGTCGTCGAGTGAAGTCAGTTCGGCGCGGGTCAGTCGCCCAACGAAGTCTCCCAGACGCTCTGGCGCGACGGCGGAAGTTTGTTCAACCAAGACTTGAGTAGGTTGGCTTCCAATACTGATCGTGGGCCGAAAGATCTGAGCGGCCGACGATCGTGATGTCGGAGCGACGAGCACCGTAGACAGCATGAGATCGTCGGACTGGACAATGACGCCGAAACGCTCGCCACGTTGTTCGTGTCCGCGTGCTGTACGTGAGGCGCGCAGACGGTGGATATCACCACGCACGAACTTCGTCCATGTCGGTGAGGATGCGGCGGCTCCTGGCCCGGTCGTCATCGTTGTTCATGAGGGCGAGGGATTCGGCTCGCATCTGCTCTCGTCGGCGCAGTCGTACAGCGTCGACGAGAGCCTGACGGATCGCTTCTGAGGTTGTTGATCCATCTGAGGTGAGTTCGGTGAGTGCTCGCTCGGAGCGCTCGTCGGTTCTGAAGTTAACCACTGCCATAGGGCCATCGTATGACACTTCGTAAGACGTATCAACCACGCGCGACGGTTGCCCTCAAAATCGAACCGGTATC
>JAADHX010000108.1 GCA_013151655.1 Actinomycetota bacterium | reverse complement strand
CTACGAAACTACGGCAGATGATTCGCGATCGCGAAGTTTCGGCGTCCGAACTGCTAGTGGCCCACGTTTCCCAAATCGAGGCGCTTAACACAGAACTCAATGCGATCGTCACGCTCGACGTCGAAAGAGCCACCGCCACAGCCAAGGTCGCCGACGACAAGACCGCCTCGGGTGCCACCGTTGGGCTGTTACACGGATTGCCGATGGCGCATAAGGATCTCGCAGACACCGCCGGCATCCGCACCACGTACGGCTCACCTCTGTTCGCCGATCACGTCCCCACATCGAACAGCCTCCATATCGACAGGCTTCAGAACGCTGGAGCGATCACGATCGGCAAAACCAACACTCCCGAATTCGGTGCCGGTTCCCAGACGTTCAACACCGTGTTTGGTGCTACTCACAACCCGTGGGACCAATCAAAGACCTGCGGCGGATCAAGTGGTGGTGCCGCGGTCGCGCTTGCAGCCGGGATGATTCCACTAGCCGACGGTTCCGACATGGGTGGCTCGCTGCGCAACCCGGCCTCATTCTGCGGAATCGTTGGTCTGCGGCCAACTCCTGGCCGGGTTCCGACCTGGCCCTCAGGTGGTGTCTGGTCGCCATGGGGTGTCGAGGGACCCATGGGAAGATGCGTTGCCGATGTCGCACTTGGCTTGGCCGCGATGAGCGGACCTGACCCCAGGGTCCCGCTGTCTCGTTCCGAGCCTGGGGCCATGTTCAACAACCTGAACCTCTCCCAGGACACGCTGACCGGACTTCGAATCGGCTGGGACCTCGACCTTGGTGGACTGCCCATCGATCCGCAGGTAAGGCTCGTTCTCGAACCGGTGCGTGCAGCGTTGGAGTCGATTGGCGCGACCACCACCGAGAAGTCGATCAACCTGGTTGGTGCCGACGAAGTATTCCAAGTGATGCGGGCGGCAGCGTTCGATTCGAAGTTGGGGCCGCTGGTTGACAAATACCCTGACCAGTTCAAGGACACGATTCACTGGAACATCGACGAGTCTCGCCGGCGGCCGCTGTCCGACATGGCCAAGGCCATAACAGGTCAGGCCCAGATACACGCTTCGGCGGTCGAGTTCTTTTCATCACACGACGTGCTCGCATGTGTAGTTTCCCAAGTGCCACCGTTCGATGTGGCCACCGATTGGGTGCGCGAGATCGACGGACATCAAATGGACAGCTACATCGACTGGATGCGGTCTTGCTCCGACATCACCACCACCGGGTGCCCTGCCATTTCGATTCCCGCAGGTATTACTCGGAACGGCCTGCCCGTTGGGCTTCAACTCGTAGCGGCACACGGCAACGATGCTCGCTTGCTTGAAATCGCCGCTACGGTCGAAGCTGCCCTGCGCTAGTTACGGCCAGATCCCGTCGCCAGAAGTCTGATCGAGTTCGCCATCTTCGTAACAGTCGGATGCTCGATACGACCCTGGCATTCTCGGAAACACGTCTTCCCAATACGTCTCGGCCAGAGCGACGGCCTGCTGGGGAGTGGCGCCAAGTAACTCGGCGACCGTGGCGTTTGACTGCATCGCCAGGCACTCGGTACGGGCCTCGCTAGTAACGCCAGAAACGTGAATTGCTTCATGGCTGAGCACGTGTACAGCTACGACTTGGTCCCAATCGTCCACACCGAACCCTGCTCCTCGCCAGTCACGAATCCGATCGCACACCGAACCCCGTAGCTGCGCGGTGCGGCTCACACCGCCCCTGCCATCGAAAGCCACTTCACCAAGGTTGTTGTCCAAACGAAACTCCCTGAGAAAACCCTGACACTCGACCTCGGCAGCTGGGACTCCCGAGACGATGGCAACCACCTCAGCTAGCTCCGCTTCGAGGCGCATCTCACGCCAGGTGAGGCCGCCGAAGACCGAAGCGATCAGCACGCAGAACCCAATCGAGAGTGAATGGCGACTGCCTTTCAGCAGCCAATGGCCGGCCAGCACCAGAGCAAAGCCGCCGAATATGGCCGACATCACGAACATCGGAGGCCTCGTTCGGGATGACTGTCCCACCCCCTATGCAGAATGTCTCCTATGAAACAGCCGCTCCTTCTCCTCCAGAACGACGACACCATCCCGGAGTGGAAGCTCGACCAGTCTGTTCGCGATCGCGGCCGCGCTGGTGTAGCTATCGCACGGGCAGCACTCGACGCTGCGAGGCCAGCCTTCTTAGATAGCGAAGCTGCATGATGCACTGCATTCTCCAAAGTCGCAGGGTCATCAATACCCGTCGGCCGGCGCACCTATAAGTCAACTCACGGCCACAAGGAGCAAAGCCCCCGCTCCGTTAGCGTGTGTGGGTCATGCCCATCTTTCGAGTACCGCGCCGCGGCCCTAATGGTCTGGCCCAAACGACTCACCAACGGTTGGGTGTTGCCGTTTCGCTGCTGATACTCGTTTCGAGCTGCTCGGTTTCGACCGATCCAAGCAGTGGTTCCTTTTCTGAGACAAGCACCTCGACCACCAACAGCAGATCCACCAGTCCTGGCCCTGGGGGCTCAACGGAATCTGGGTCAGTTCTCCTCGTCCCTAACGCCCAGGTTGTGTTCGTGATCGATGGCGACACCATTGAGGTCGACATCGACGGAATCCAAGAGACAGTCCGGTTCATCGGCATCGACACTCCCGAAAAGACCGGCGGGTTTCGGCCCGCTGAATGCTACGGCGACGAGGCCAGCGAACGCATGCGTCAGTTACTCGACCCCGGCGATGCCATCAGGCTCGAACTCGATGTCGAGGCCCGTGATCGCTTCGAACGTCTATTGGCCTATGTGTACTCGCCCGACGGGTTACTGAACGAACTCATGGTGGCCGAGGGTTACGCCGAGGCCGTCCGGTTCGAGCCAAACACGACCCTCGCAACTCGTTTCGAGGCCGCAGAGGCGACGGCTAGAGAGTTCAATCTCGGGCTTTGGCGCGACTGCGGCAGCGCCGACGTGTTACTCGATCCCGCTGGTTAGCAATCCAGCTACGAGCGGTCCGTCGCCGAGGATCTTTCGGGCTTCAGTCGCTGCGTCGGAATCCCACGAGGGCAATATCTCGAGCCACTTCGACATATCGCCAGACATCTTCAACCGACCCTGCATGAAATGTGCAGCTGCGGTTACTTCGCCATCAAGCAATCGAACAAAGTCGACGAACTTCGCCGTCAGGACCACATCGGCACCCTTGGTGGCACCTGTCTCGATGGTCACGTCCGCACCAGCATAGGTTTCGGTCCAGGCGATCTTGCCAGCCGGACTCTTCTCGATCGCGGTCGAGATAGTGACGCTCAAGCCATCCACGGAGCGTGCCGCTGCTGCCCGTCCAGCTTGTTCGATCCATTCGTCGGAACCAATGACCGCCATCTCAGTCCCTTAAGCCGGCAAATAGGTCGGTTTCAGGTAAGTCCGTCTCGACCCGGCTTTCCATGATCCGAAATTCCTCGAATGGATGGATCTTGTCCTGGACGTCGGCTGGAAGCCCGAACCAGAACGGACTGGTTGGATCGACTTGGGTTGCATGAGCCAATAGCGCCTGGCTCCGAATCCGGTTGTCGACAGGAATGGTGGTCGAGATCAGATGGTCCTGGTCGGGACGGTCGAACCACTTTTCGTCGAACGGCGACTCGAGCTCGAGGCGGCCAAATGCTTCGTGAATCTGAAGCATTCGTTTGCGGCTCCAGACAGTGCAATAGAGCTTCGATGGGGTCCAGGCCGGCCCAAGATCCGGGTATGCATCGGGGTCGCCGGCCGCTACCCAAGCAGGCATGGTGATGTTATAAACCTGAAGATGATCGGGATGCGGGTAACCCGATTGATCCTCGGGGTATGTGACTATTACCTGCGGCTTGACCCGCCTAATGACCTCAACAAGTCGACCGACAGCTACGTCGAGATCAGCGTTAGCGAAGGCGTCTGGGTGGCCGTTCACCTCGCTGTCTGGCATGCCGCTGTCTCGAAATCCGAGCCAGACCACCTCGTCGTAACCAATCACTTCAGCCGCCAACTTCAGTTCGTCTCGCCTGACCTGTTCGAGGTTGTCAGCTACTTCTGGCCGATCCATGGCCGGGTTAAGAATGTCACCAGCCTCACCACCGGTACAGCAGACCAGCGTCGTGCGAACCCCAGAGTCGGCGTAGTGGCGAATGGTGCCCGGCCCTTTGGAGCTCTCGTCATCGGGATGAGCATGAACGGTGAGAATGGAGAGGCGGTCCGACATTGGCCGTGAACCTACCAACCCAGAGCCCCTGAGCGACGCTGATACCACCACTGGAACCAACTGCGAGCCTTCGTCGTTGATACCTTTAACTTCTAACGCGGGTCGTGGGCGACCCTTGACGAAAGGGTTACCGTGGATTCACCAGAGTCATGGATATTGGTATGGCTTGCCATCGCCGGATTCTTCATGATCGGAGAGATCTTCGTAGCAGGCACGTTCTTCCTGCTGCCGTTCGGCTTGTCGGCACTACTAGCGATGCTCCTGTCCATTGTCGGTGCCCCGATTTGGCTTCAGTGGGTGACCTTTGTGGTCGTTGGAGTTGCCCTGTTCGTTGTTATGTTGCGCTGGGGCCAGCGCTTTCAAGCAGAACAACCGCTTCCGGTGGGAGTCGGCGCCGATCGACTCGTGGGTGAAATTGGTCTGGTGACTGGAAGTGTTCCGGCCGAACCCACAAAATCGGGAAGAGTTCAGATTGGTGCCGAGGACTGGGCCGCAGAGAGCCTTGGCAAAGTCGACATCGAGGTTGGCACCGCCGTCGAGGTCATCAAAGTACGAGGCACACGGGTGATTGTTACTCCGGTCGAAGTCTCAGCAAACGAATCAATCAAGGGAGCAAGTTGATGATAGTTCTAATCATTCTGGGCGCCATCGCTCTGATGGTGCTGGTGTTTTTGGCCGCCGCGGTCAAAATCATCCGTCCGTACCAGCGAGGTATCGTCGAGCGTCTCGGTAAGTACAAGGACACCTACGAACCTGGCCTTCAGATCATCATTCCCTTTGTCGACACCATCCGTCTCGTCGACATGCGCGAACAAGTGGTCGACGTTCCGCCCCAAGAGGTCATTACCAAGGACAACGTTGTTGTCGCCGTCGACGCTGTGGTCTTCTACGAACCGACCGATCCTCGCAGGCTCGTCTACAACATCTCCAACTTCGTTTTGGCTATCACCAAGCTGGCTCAAACCAACCTGCGTAACCTCATCGGCGACCTCGATCTCGATTCGGCACTGACTTCACGCGACACCGTCAACGCCAGCCTTCGCAACATCCTCGACGACGCCACCGACAAGTGGGGCGTTCGAGTAGTCAGGGTCGAAATTCAACGAATCGATCCTCCTGCCGAAGTTGTCGCGGCGATGCACGAGCAGATGAAAGCCGAACGCACGCGTCGGGCCACGGTCACCGAATCCCAAGGTTTCCGCGAGTCCGAAATTCTTCGGGCCGAAGGCGAAAAGCAGTCGGCGATTCTCACCGCCGAGGGCGTGAGAGCATCGGAAATTCTTGCGGCGGAGGGCGAGGCCCAGGCGGTCAGGACAATCGCCGAAGCCGAGCGATTCAGGCTCGAAACGGTTGCTGCTGGCCAGGCCGAGTCGACCAGGCAGAACTTCGCAGCCATCCACGATGGCGATCCGACACAGGACCTGTTAGCGATCAAATACCTTGAGGCCTTAGCTGCGCTAGCCGACGGCCAGGCCACGAAGCTCATCGTTCCAGCCGATTTCAGCGGAATCCTCGGTGCGGTTGCCGGTATCAGCGAAGCAATGCAAAACGACTCAACCCCAGTTCGTCGAGCCCAAGACCCGGCCCTCGATGCCGGCGAAGGCGCTGGCAACGACGACTAACAAAACCCAACCAGTGTCGGGGATTGGATCCACAACAACGATCCTCGACACTGGTTCGGTGAATTGTTTCGCCATGCGGATCGAGCGAGCAGCGGTTGGATCAACCGATAGTGGCACTAACCTGGCCTCTTGATGGGGGCCGTTCTTGCACTGCTGGCGGCGCTGACCTGGGGGACGGGCGATTATCTCGGCGGTGTAGCCACCAAGAGACAGCCGGTCGTCACCGTTGCTGCCTCGGCTCAGATCGGTGGCCTCGCGGTAGTCATGGCGGCGGCATTCCTAATTGGAGGGTCCCCAGCTTGGGAGGATCTGTTCTATCCCGGCTTAGGCGGTGCCGCTGGAGCAGTTGGTCTTCTCCTGCTCTACCACGGTCTTGCCACCGGCACGGCGTCGGTGGTTGCCCCAATAACTGGCGTGATGTCGGCCGCGATTCCTACCGTCTGGGGTTTCATCAACGGCGAGTCCGTCAGCCCAACGACTTCACTGGGTTTGTTTGCCGGCTTGATCGCCATCGCGCTGATCAGCCAAGGTGGCGACGCTTCGCAGGAACGGTCAGGACTAGCTGGCCCATCGGTCCTGGTCGCGTTGGCATCTGGAACATCGTTCGGTCTCTTTATTGTGGCCCTCTCGGTTGCGGGCGACGACGCTGGACTGTTTCCCATACTTGCCGCGCGTGCTATCTCTGTGCCGTTGCTTATTCTCCTCGCAATTGCTTCGGCGCAGCCGGTCACCGCGGAACTGGATCGGCTGGTCATCCTCGGAGCCGGAATCTTCGACGCCGCGGCCAATGCCTTGGTGCTCGTCGCCTTGCGAGACGGTGTCATTGTGGCCACCGTGCTGAGCAGCATGTATCCCGCTGCCACCATCTTGTGGGCGCGGCTCTTCGAGGGCGAACGAATGCGCCCGGCTCAGAAGTTCGGATTGTTGTTAGCTGCCGCCGCGGTCATTCTCATTGTGGTCGGGTGAGCGCAGCGACGAAATCTCCATCAAGCCATATGACAGCAAGGCACCGGTGCGGCAGGATTGGTGCCCAAGCAATGGAGGTCGCCGGGTGAACCACGAGGTCGATTCACTGACCGACGAAGATCTACGACAGATGTTGACCGACATGATCGGCGCACGGGTGTGCTCTAATCGTGCGTTCAACCTTC
>JAADHX010000055.1 GCA_013151655.1 Actinomycetota bacterium | reverse complement strand
GAAGCGGTGGAGCCCTAAAACGACTGCTGCTCGCAACGAGGCTGATGGTAGGTGGTCCGCTTGGCGATGGTAGTCAGATCTGGAGCTGGATCAGCCTTCACGACGAGGTCGAGGCGTTGGTTCATTTGCTCGACACCGAGATTGAAGGGCCAGTAAATCTGACGGCTCCGCACCCCGTCACCCAGCGTGTCCTGGCCAAAGAACTCGGCGCAATCTTGGGCCGTCCGAGTGCGGTGCGTGCGCCGAAGCTGGCACTCAAGCTGGCACTGGGAGAGTTGGCCGAAGCTCTGATATTCACCTCGGCCGACGTGCGCCCGAAGCGACTGGTCGAGTCTGGGTTCAGCTTCGAGCATCCCACCATCGATCTAGGTCTCCGAGCCGCCCTCGCAGACTGATGTTTCCAGGCCGCTTCTAGCTCACATCTCCTGACGATGTGGCCGATGGGTCTCTCGAACGTGTTCATAACGAACCGACCGAGGTCTTCCCATGTTGAGAGCCACGCCCACCAGATGGTGTGTTCCTATCGTGCTGGTCGCGCTCATCGCGACCAGTTGCACCAATTCGACCACCGACGCCAACGATGCGCAGTTCGATGGCGAGGGTTTACCACGAGTCGAAGACACCACCGCGCCGTTGGCCGAGCCTGACTTTGCTCTCGACTTGACGGCAACGCCGGCAAGCGAAGACTCATCTCAGATCGTATTTGTTCTTCCTGAACGGCGCATCGTCAGCGACGGTGGGAGCATTCGTGAAGTCGACAATGCCGGAAATGAGCTAGTGCTGGCTATTGTCAGCCCACTCGAGATGGGCACCGACCCAGCCGAAGCGGAGCGCTTCGGTCGCATTGATGTTGGCCCCGGTCGTCTGGTGTTGGCAGAAGTTCTTAGCGCAAATCAGACAACCTCGATCGTGCTGTTCAGCCGCAGCGTTGCCACCACCATCGGCGTTGGGGCACATCCTGGCGTCGATGCCGACGGCCGTTTTGTTGTGTTTGCCCAATCAGCAGCAGATGGCTCGCTGAGTGCTGTAACTAAAAGATCGCTCGATGGATCGGTTCTCGGCGAGTTTACCGCAGCCGGCCCGATCATCGACATAACCATCGATCCCACCACTGGCCAGGTGGGAGTGCTGCATGAAGTCGGACGCGCTCGTGGCCTGACGATCATAGATGCCACCGCCCCTGCTCTTGTTGAGCGCTCCTCGGTGGCAGTTTCTGGTGATGCCGAACACATTGCCTTTGTTGGCGAGAACAAGATCGCTCTGGGCACTTGGTCGAATGGCAGTGCCGCGGTGTCGATCATCGACATCGTTGGAGGCTCAATCGTTTCCCAAGCTGGGTTGGATAGCGAGATTGCTGACCTCGACTGGAGTGCCTCTGGCGACGTTGGCCTAGTCGTGACCGTCGATGGAGCAGTTCTGTGGCTGGCCGGGAACGCCACCGGTCAGTTAACAGAATCTGGCGTTGCGGGAGGTCGATGGTGATGGCGGCCAGCAAGACACAAACGAGTTGGCCAAATGGCACCAATTCTCTTAAGGGAACAGTTGTGATGTTCCGACAAGACATTCAGATCCCTCTGTCCAGGACAACAAAATGACTCGTTTCGTACGCGGTTACCGAAACCGACGAACTCATCGACGCACCCTCGGCGTTGTTGCCACAGCTATGTTGGCCAGCATTCTCACAGTCGCGCCCGTGAATACCGCTGTTGTCGGCGCTCAAAGTGGGGGCACCGAGTTCATTCGGGCTGGTCAGGGTGATGTCGACATAGTCCAGGTTGTGATGAACCACGGTGGCCAATATGTCGTGCAGAACGCTCCAGCGACGAGTGTGGTCGACAGTTCGTCGACCCCGCTGCTAATCGAGAGCATCACCGTTAACGACGATGGCGTCATCAAGGTGCTCGACGACTTTAACTTCACTGGTATCTCGATTCAGAACACCAACTGGGACAGCGGCCAGACCGGGGTTCGCACCTCACAGAACGGTGTTCACTCCACGCCAACCGATGCCGGTTTCTGGGCCAACGTCGAACAGGTTCTCGGTAGCCCTGACCTTCGCGACTACCTCGACATCAGCAACAACTCGAACCCGGCCTTGGCGAACTTTGAACCAGACTTCGACTTCTTCTTCGAGCGTCCACTCGACAACGATGACTACCTCCTTGTCACCGAACGTTGGGGTAACACGTTCTTTGACCTCGTGCCACTTGATGCCGACGGCGAACTAATTCCAGGATCGAAACGTCTCGGCTTCGACAACCCGTACGGCTGGAACACCGGCTATGCGCCGAGCGACCTCACCACACAGTCTCAGTGGTTCACGATGGCCGACGTCGACTCGTTCGGTGTTGATACCGACGTGACGCCGATAGCAGGTTTCCGGATCAACAACGATGGCGGAGCCGACGTCAAGTTTTTCGCCATGGCGGCCGAGCCCTTTGCCCCGGGTTGTCCTCCAGGAAGCCCAGTAGAAGATACCCCGGCGGCAACCAGTGGAAGCTGGACGTTCAACAACGGCAAGTGGTCCGCTTCGCTTGGTAGCGGCACGGTGTCGTTTACGTCTGCCACCGGACTTGTTGTTAGCGCCGGCACCATAGATGCGCTGGATCTTGGCGACTTCAGTCAGCCGTCGGTCGCGGGCAACGCATCGCTCGACATTCTGCACTGGTTCCCCGATGCCAAGAGCGTTTTGTTCGAGTTTGACCCACCAGTGGCGAACCCTGAGCTGCATCTGTCGAGGCTTGGCGGTTATTCGGGTTGGGACGAAGTCGTGTGGTCGCACTCCACGACCATTGAACTCATGAACGGTCTGACCTGGACCGAAACTGCTGGCAATGGCCCGCACTTCGAGTCGACAGACACCACGGTTCGGCGCACGTTGGGCACGCTGCTCAACTGGCCCGCCACCCCAGAGAACGACGATTTCGTGACTGGAATGGCCGGCGGTTCACTTGGCCTAACAGGGCTGATCGACACGATGAACCTTCAGTTCTCAGCAACTGGTCAACAGTTCAACGAAGCCACGGGCGATGGCTTTGAGTTCGTATTCACCAAACCAGCCGTCGAAGGTTGTGGCGGTGACACAGAGCTAAACGTGGCCAAAGCTGCGAACGCTTCGACGGTAGTGGTCGGTGCCGACGTCGAATGGTCGTTGACCGCCGACAGCATCGGTACCGGGGCTGCTGACAACGCCACGATTGTCGATGACATTCCGACCGGCGTTATCGCCAAGCAGATTCGTACTGGGTCGTGGACACCGGTTGGGATCGATGCTCGGTTCGAGGCCAACGTCAGTGGATCTTGGACAACAATTGCCACCGTCGATGGCAACGACGATGTCACGTACAACCTGCCAAGTGGAGTCGAGCAGATCAGGGTCACCTACCTAGAAGATCTTGCCGTCGCGTTCGACACGACTTCGCCGATCCGGCTAACGACAACCGTCGATGACCCTCCCCTGGATAACCAAGGCGAGCCTCTTGCCATCACAAACTGCGGCGTCTGGGATGCCGATGATATGGCCGAAGTGCAGTCATGTGCCTCCGTTGACGTTGAACTTCTCAACGCGAAACCCGACCTAACGCTCAGCACGTTGACTGGTGTCGCCACGCCAGGCGACACACTCTCGCACCAGATACGAATCGAGAACCTAGCGTCGGCTGCGAAGCCATATCTGACGCCGTTCGTAGCTGTCCTATTGCCTGACAATCTCGATTACGAGGGCTGGCAGCCACTTAGCGCAGAAGAACCGCCGACCATAACCGTCACAGAGAACTACAACGGAACCGGCCGCACCCTTGTGCGCTGGAATTACATCGGTGCGGCATCGGACCTCACAGCAGGAGAGGTTTTCGACGTCAGGTTGACGACACGGATTCGAGCCGCATCGCCAGCCGGACCAAGCACTCTTCAGGTCGTGACCGGCACCAACGACGACACATGGCAAGTCGAATGTGTCGACCCCGAGATAGCGGATGTATTCGACCACGACTCCGATGGTTTGTTG
>JAADHX010000184.1 GCA_013151655.1 Actinomycetota bacterium | reverse complement strand
TGTTGTGTTACCACGAGATCGCCAGCTCGGAACGGCTCCATCTAAGGGGCATCGGCATCACCCATGCCGCCGGCCAGTTTGAGTGCCATCTGGAGCACTTGGCCGAAGTAGCCGACCTGGTGAGCCCCCTGGATGCTATGTCTCGCCTCGCCAGCGGCGATGAAACACCGATGATCAGCTTGAGCTTCGACGACGGGTACAGGGGCGTCGCTAACCATGCCAGGCCCTTGCTCGATCAGATCGGAATATCGGCCATCGCAGCTATCAACAGCACTTTCGCCGATGCCGCCGAAACACCACTTGGTGATCCAGACCGAGTGTTCTGGCGCTCGCAACTCTGCTGGCTACGCCACAAGGGGAAGCTGCCAGAGCTAGCCAGTAGTTTACAGATGCCGGTTTCGGACCTTCGGACCGCGACGATGGACCAGTACGGCCCCGCGGTTGTCAAAGAAATTTCCAATTTGTATGCCCAGACCGACACCGCCTCCGCCGCCATGGATCGCCACCAGATGCACCTCAACTGGGACGAAGTTCGAAGTCTGCGAGACGCTGGCTGGGTCGTCGCCAATCACAGCGCCAACCACTTTCCCCTGCTCGAGGCGTCTGGGCTTGGCCAGCTCGACGCCGAACACGCCCAATGCGAAGACCGGCTCGCCGCCGAGCTTGGTGCTTCGTCCACGATGTGGGTAGCACCTTTCGATCGTCCTGCCCAGCGTGCCCCTCAGGCAATTGAACAGATGCTCGCGTCGGCATCAGGTCGTCACTGTGTGGTCGTTGGCGACCGCGTTACCCAGATGGCCGATCTTGACAACCGCCTGATTCACCGCATCAACGCGCCTGTTGGCGGACCCGAGATGCTCCTCGGAGCCCTGGTCACGGCCGCGGCCAGAACCACCGATCGATCAAACGCGATGCGCCCATGACCCGGGTAATGGCCATCGTTATCGCGACCTACCAACGACCCGACGGTCTCGGTCGATTGCTCGACAGCATCGTCAAGACCGCCAAGCCCGCCGGATGGCACCTAACGGTGATTGTTGTCGACAACGACGAAGAAAACTCCGCAGCCCCAACGCTGACCGCCTTCGAATCGTCACTCGACCTCGTATCGATTGTCGAACCAACCCAAGGTATTCCGTTCGCCAGAAACGCGGGAACGCAGGCCGCCCTCGGCGCTAACGCCGAGCGGATCGTGTTCATCGACGACGACGAACGGGTCGAATCCGACTGGTTGCTGGAGCTAACCCTGGCTCACGAACAGTTCGGAGCCCCGATCACGATGGGATGTGTCCTAACCGAGTTCGAGGAAACTCCACCCGCGTGGGCCGAAGAGTCAGGAGCGTTTCAGCGCCGAATCTTCGCCAACGGAACCGCACTCGACTTTGCGATCACCGCAAACGTGATGGTCGACTCTGAGATTCTTCGTGGCAACGAACGTCCCTTTGACGAGTCGCTTCGTTACAGCGGCGGATCTGACCTTCAACTCTTCGCCGAGTTAAGAGCCAGCGGCAACAAGATCGTATATGCCAGCAAAGCCGTGGCTCACGAGCTGTTTCCGGCCTCCAAGGTCAACGTGACGTGGCTAACCCGTCGCCAATACCGACGCGGGCTCAACCGGAGCACAACCCTACGCCAGCTCGACGCTTCTGCCGCCAGAGTGGCCAAACGTGTCGTCGCCGGTTGTGTGTCGATCGGCCGTGGAGCTAGCCGCTACTTCGCAGGCAAGGTGCTGGGCCGACCACTTCTTCACCTCGATGGCCGGTTACAAGTCGCCTACGGCTGGGGAATGCTGGCCGGGTTAGCGGGCGTGAAGTATCAGGAATACCGCACCGTCCACGGAAGCTGACCAATTCAGAGCAGTTCGCCGACGGGCAGTCTAGGCCGGGTGTCGGTTTCGATGGTCCGCTTCATTTGATCTGCTACCAGGCCAGCTTCGTATTCGCGACGAAGGGCAAACACCAGACCTACGGCCAAGAACAGCGCGACGGTGAATCGACTCCGCTCGAAGGCTGAGCTCACCATGGCCCGAGACATCAAGCCCACAATCGCTAACATCGAGGCGAGGGCCAACGTGGCGGCAACGTTGTCGGGATGCAAAAGCCACACTTTGCGGGCGTCGAACAAGGTGCTCCCCATCGCTAACCCGAACAGAGCGAGCCCGACGAGGCCCGATCTGACGGCAAGATCGAATCCAACGTTGTGGAAAGTGGCGACCGCTGCCCTTAGGGGCCAGGGTCGGACGATGGTGCCCTTGGCCCCTAGTCCCTCTCCCCAGATGGGCGACGCGACGATGCGCTCGGTCGCTTCATCCCATAGCTGAACCCGCTCGCCAGTCGTCGTATCCTGGCTATCACTCAGAACCGCGTCTTCGAACTGCTCGACAAACACCGGGCTGGAACCACCAGACAAGAACAACGACAACGCCGCTACCCCAACCAGGCCCAATACGGCAAACACAACATCGGATGCCGTCAGGTTGGTGCGCCGACTCCACGTTCGACCTGTCGCCACCACCAACGCTACGCTGGCGCCCGCGAACAGCGACAAGTACGGACCAGCCGTTGAGGAAACGAACGGTGATCCGATCATCACCACCGACGGCAATAGGACCGTGAGTCGTCGTTGTCCAGACGAGACCTCATGCAGTAGTGCCGCCACACCGAAGAACGGCAGCATTGTTCTGACATCGCCGCCCAACGCCCCCAAGTCTGAGAACCCGACAATCGGGGCGTCGAGCGTGTAGGACAGTTGGCTCAGATGCGTCACGACTAGCGCCGCTGTAGCCAGACCGACGACCCGCCCCATGCGACTGATTCGGTCCTTCGCAATGAGCTTTCCGATGTCGCAGCTAGACACAACGACTAGAACGCCGATACCAGAGATGACGAGCCGACCCTGGAAGATCACCTCCGATGTCTCTGCTCCATTGAGGAACCCGAGAACGGCTGCAACCCCATACCAAACGGTGAATGCAATCCACAACAGCGCCGACCTGCTGATCCGGGCCGGCGGCCGGGCCACGAGCAGCTTTGCGGCAATTGCTCCGGTGACTATGAGGTCTGTCGGCCGTAGATCGATCGGACCAGCCGGAATACGAAACAAGCCAAGGACAGTGTCGCTTTCGTTTGGATGCAGCAGCTGAGTGACGAACAACAAGACAACCAGCAGCAGCACCGCAACGTGTTGGTCGTTGTTTCGTTCGAGCCGGAGAAAGAAGGCAAACCCGACGCCGATCAGCAGCACCGCGGCAACGGTTAGCAGGGCGAAAGCGCCCACTTGTCAGTCTCCTAAGCCTTGCGTGTTCGACGCAAAGCTGTAGTAGTCATATGACCGCGTCCACCAGCGTCGGCGAACCCGGTTGATCACAACACCCAAGAGCTCTGCGCCCTGTTCGCGAAGTTCGGCCACTGCGTTGGCCAACTCTGGCAGGTTCACCGACCCGGCGTCGACTACCAAGATGACGTGGCCTGCGGTGCTGATTACCTGACGGGTCTCGGCGACCATTTCGAGCGGCGGCGCATCGACAATAACGACACTGGCCTCAAGGCGGGCCTTGTCGATAGCGCTAGGCAGGTTGACAGCAACAACATCGGCCGGGGACCGGTCGGGCAGACCTGCGGGCAAAAACCGCAAACCCCGAGCAACCGTTGGCCGCAACAGTTCGTTGATGTCGTGACCAGCCAGATCGGCGAGGCCGCGACCCATAGTGCCGCCCAGTCGATGGTGAAGCGCTGGTCGACGTAGATCGGCGTCGATGGCGATGACGGTATGGCCTACCGAGGCCAGCGCCCACCCAACGCCGGCCGCGACTGACGTCTTGCCTTCGCCCATCTGGTACGAACTCACGGCAATAGCGCGAGGTTGCTCTGCCGCGATACGGATCTCAAGGTTTGCTCGCAGGCTCTTAAACGATTCCGAAAGCACCGTGGTGCCCTCTTCGAGGATGTCGACGAGAGCGCGATCATTGCGCCTGAGTGATCTGAGCCTCGGAAGCTCGCCTATGACGTTGGTAC
>JAADHX010000282.1 GCA_013151655.1 Actinomycetota bacterium | reverse complement strand
GAGTTCCGTAAGGAAGCCCAGCTAGTGATCGTGTCGCACCAGAAGCGCACCATGGAAGCCGCCGATTGTCTGTATGGCGTAACGATGCCTCCAGGAGGATCCTCCAAAGTGGTTAGTGAGAAGGTCGCATGACCACTGTTTTGATCATCATCGTCGCCATCGTCTTGGTGGCTCTAGCGCTTCTGCCATTCGCCCATCGCGCCTACACCCGCCGCTCTGGTGCTGTTCAGCAACTAGAAGAGCGGGCCAAGCCAGCTCTGGTCGATACTCGTCCTGCCGACCTTCGCGACGACCCGACGCCTGCCGACGTCGAGCCGGTCGAGGTAGTCGAACCGCCCGACGTCGCGCCGTCGTTTGTTGAGCGGCTGACCAAGGCCCGTTCCACGGTTGCTGGCTACTTCGGATCAGTGCTGTCCAGAGGCGTCGACGCCGAAACCTTCGACGAACTAGAGGAAGCGCTCATCCGAGCCGATGTCGGTGTTGGCACCACGACAGAACTCATCGAGTCGGTTAGGGCGGCGGCCAAATCCGACAACATCTCGGACTCACGGGCCCTCGTCGACCTGCTCAGGACCGACATGGTCGAACGGCTCCAGCGCGACCGGTCGCTAACCACGGCCGACGAGGGTCAGACCGTGTGGCTCTTCGTTGGTGTTAACGGGGTCGGAAAGACAACCACTATTGGCAAGATCGGACAACGGCTGACCACCGATGGTTCTTCGGTGCTGATGGCCGCCGGCGACACCTTTAGGGCCGCAGCAGCTGAGCAGCTGGGAGCCTGGGCCCAACGTTGCGACGCCGAACTTGTTCGAGGAGCCGAAGGAGCCGATCCGAGTTCGGTGATATTCGATGGCGTCCAAGCCGCGTGGTCCCGTGATGTCGATGTTGTTCTTGCCGATACCGCCGGTCGGCTCCACACCAAGGTCAGCCTGATGGACGAACTTCGCAAGGTGAGGCGCGTAGCGGACCGCGAGCCTGGCGTCGTAACCGAGACGCTGCTGGTTATTGACGCCACGACGGGGCAGAACGGCCTGACCCAAGCAAAGCAGTTCACCGAGGCAGTCGATGTCACCGGAGTCGTGCTCACGAAACTCGACGGATCGGCCAAGGGCGGCATTGTGTTCGCCATCGAAAACGACCTCGGAATCCCCGTGAAGCTTGTGGGTTTGGGTGAAGGCCCTCTCGATCTGGTCGATTTCGACCCCGAACAGTTTGTCGACGCCCTCGTAGGCTGGGATTCCTGATGTTCGACTCACTCTCAGATCGTTTCGACTCAATACTTGGCCGGCTTCGAGGCAAGGGTCGACTTAGCGACTCTGATGTCGACGACGCGATGCGCGAGATCCGTCTTGCGCTGCTCGAGGCCGACGTCAACTTCGGGGTCGTCAAAGACTTCGTTGCCAGGGTTCGAGCTCGCACCGTCGGCCAAGAGGTAGCTGCAAGCCTCACGCCGGGCCAGATGGTCGTCAAGATCGTTAACGAAGAACTCACCGCCATCCTTGGTGGCGAGACACTTGCGATCACTTTCGCGCCGAAACCTCCAACCGTTGTTCTGATGGCTGGTCTTCAGGGGTCTGGCAAGACCACCAACTCGGCCAAACTTGCCGCCTGGTTCAAGAAACAGGGCCGTCATCCATTGCTAATTGGTGCCGATCTCCAACGTCCGGCCGCCGTCGAGCAACTCCAGACCCTTGGTGCTCGTATCGGCGTGCCAGTGTTCTCCGATCCGAGCGACCCGGTAACCACAGCACGACTTGGGCTCGAAGAAGCTAAACGGACCGGCCGCGATGTGGTCATCTGCGATACCGCAGGTCGACTCTCCATCGACGAAGCCCTGATGGCCGAAATTGGCCAAATATCTGACACCCTCCAACCGCACTACACCTTCCTAGTCATCGACGCCATGACGGGCCAGGACGCGGTCAACACCGCCGAAGCCTTCCATGCCACCCTCGAACTCGACGGCGTCATCTTGACCAAACTCGATGGCGATGCCAGAGGTGGCGCGGCGCTGTCAGTTAAAGAGGTCGTTGGCCGGCCAATTGCGTTCGCGTCAACCGGCGAGAACCTCGATGAGTTCGACCAGTTCCACCCAGAACGCATGGCCAACCGCATTCTGGGCATGGGCGACGTTCTGACGCTCATCGAAAAGGCCGAAGAGGTATTCGAAGAGGAACAGGCAGAAGAAGCCGCCCGTCGAATGATGGATGGAACCTTCACGTTCGACGACTTTCTCGAACAGCTAGCCGCGGTAAAGAAGATGGGCAACCTCAACTCGATTGTTGGGATGCTTCCCGGTGTTCCCAAGGAACTAAAGAACACCAACATCGACGACGGCGAGATGGCAAGGGTCGAGGCGATTGTGTACTCGATGACGACCCAGGAACGCACTCACCCAGAGATCATCGATGGCTCTCGTAGGGCGCGAATTGCCAAGGGCAGCGGAACTTCGCCCTCCCAGGTATCGGCGCTGATCAAACAGTTCGGTGAGATGCAAAAGATGATGAAGGGCGTGATGGGCGCCTCGTTCACCAAGAAGAAAACAAAGAAGAACAAGAAGAACCGCAAAAAAGCTAAAGGCGGTCGGGTCACTCAATCGAAGAAGCAAAGGGCCTTAACAGCGTCCTCTCCAGCGCTTCAGTTGCCCGAGATCTCAGAGGATCTACTCAAGCAGGCCGGTTTAGACGACGCAGAGGTGCCCTTCGGCCTTCCGGGCCGCTAAGATCGTTCTTCGGTCTAACCGCGGCAACAGCACTTCCGTGCAACGGATCTGTGGCCCGCGACCTAAGCGACACGCGCATCTCTCAGCGTGTCATCTCTCATCTAATTACTCAGAAATCTGCAAGGAGCAAAATGGCAGTTCGACTTCGCCTGATGCGAATGGGCAAGAAGAAACAGCCGACGTATCGCATCGTCGCAGCCGATAGCCGTTCGCCACGTGATGGCCGATTCCTCGAGATTGTTGGCACATACCAGCCACGCCTCGAACCATCGGGCATTCGTGTCGACGACAATCTGGCACTCAAGTGGTTGCGCAACGGCGCTAAGCCATCGGAAACCGTCGAGAAACTTCTCAAGCTGACGGGCACCTGGGACCATTTCCAGAACGGCACCGAGCCACCAGCCGAAACCGAAGAAGCCGAGTCGGCAGCCGCCGACACGAGCGAGACCGCAGAGGCATCAGCATGAGCGATGTAGAACTTGAAGACGAAAAGATCAGCAAGGCCGAAGAGGTCCTGGTTTACCTGATCACCCAAATCGTCGAAGACCGCGACTCCGTCGAAATCGAAATCGAAGAAAGCGACACCAAGTTGTCGATGGTCGCCCGGGTCGCTCAAGGCGACATGGGACGAGTCATAGGCAAACGTGGACGCGTCGCTCATGGCATTCGCGCATTGGTGCGCGCCGCCGCTGTTCAAGACGACCTCGCGGTCGAGGTCGACTTCGAGAACTAGCAGTCACCAGTTGCGATCGCTAACGCATCGATGACCAACAGATCAAATCCTGATTCTGGTCCGCCTCTACTTCTCGAAGTGGGGCGGATCAATCGCGTTCACGGACTTCGTGGAGACGTTGTTGTGAACCTCACCTCGAACGTCGAAGGGCGGCTGGCTACGGGGTCGACGTTCAACACCGATGCCGAAGCGCACGGACGCACTCTGGTGGTCGGGTCGTCTCGCCGCCACCAGGACCGTTGGCTGGTTCGCTTTGAGGGTGTGGCCTCACGTGAGGCCGCCGATGCTCTCGGTCGGCCGAACTTGTACGCCGAACCGGTTGACGACCCAGGCGCTATGTGGATCCATCAACTGTTTGGCTCGGTGGTCGTCGACGACAGTGGAGTCGAGAGGGGGCGAGTTGTCGAAGTTCACGACAACCCGGCGTCGGAGCTACTCCAACTCGACACCGGACACCTTGTACCGATCGACTTCGTAACCTCAACCGAACCCGACCGCATCACGGTCTCGGTGCCTGACGGGCTCTGGGATCTATGACCGAGGCTTCATCGCTTCGGGTCGA
>JAADHX010000358.1 GCA_013151655.1 Actinomycetota bacterium | reverse complement strand
ACCAGGACGTTTGGGGTCCTTCAGGCCGGCACGAGTTCGGCGAATAGCTTGGCTAACGGCCTTGACGGCATCCTCTTGGCCGATGACCCGCTTGTGAAGCTCGTCTTCCATGCGCAGGAGCTTCTGCGTTTCTTCTTCGGTGAGCTTGTAGACCGGAATTCCCGTCCACATGGAGAGCACCTCGGCGATGGACTCCTCGTCGACCTCGTCGAAGAGATCGACACCATCGGCTTTGATCTGCGACTCAAGTTCGCCTTTTTGTTCGAGAAGAGTCTTCTCTTCGTCGCGAAGCGAACCGGCAAGCTCGAAGTCTTGATCTTCGACGGCTTGTTTCTTGGCATCGACTACTCCGGCGATCTTCTCTTCGATCTCGCGGTAGTCGGGCGGGGTTTCCATGCGCTTGATGCTGAGGCGCGAACCAGCCTCGTCGATGAGGTCGATTGCCTTATCGGGAAGCTGGCGATCGGCGATGTAGCGGTCGGCCAGGTTGGCCGCGGCAACAATCGCCTGATCGGTGATGGTGATGCGGTGGAAGGCTTCGTAACGATCGCGAAGACCCTTCAGAATTTCGATGGTGTGTGCCACGGTCGGCGGCTCGACCTTGATCGGCTGGAACCGGCGCTCTAGAGCAGCGTCCTTTTCGAGGTGCTTGCGATACTCGTCGAGAGTGGTGGCACCAATGGTCTGGAGCTCGCCTCTAGCCAACATGGGCTTGAGGATTGAGGCCGCATCGATGGCCCCTTCGGCAGCACCAGCACCAACAAGAGTGTGAAGCTCATCGATGAACAAGATGATGTCGCCGCGGGTCTTGATCTCCTTGAGGACCTTCTTGAGGCGCTCCTCGAAGTCGCCGCGGTAACGAGAACCAGCTACAAGGGCGCCAAGGTCGAGCGTGTAGAGATGTTTGTTCTTGAGCGTCTCGGGAACATCGCCGGCAACGATCTTTTGAGCCAGTCCTTCGACGATGGCCGTCTTGCCGACACCAGGTTCGCCGATGAGAACCGGGTTGTTCTTAGTGCGGCGAGACAGAACCTGCATGACCCGCTCGGCTTCGCTATCGCGGCCAATCACCGGGTCGAGACCTTTTTCGCGGGCAACCTGGGTGAGGTTGCGACCGAACTGATCGAGAACTACAGAACCAGATTGGCCCGAACTGTCGCCGCTGTTGCTTCCAGTGGACGCACCGGCTGGCTCCTTGCCAGCCTGACCAGACGTGGCTGGCCCTGAGTATCCAGACAGAAGTTGAATGACCTGTTGACGTACGCGTGACAAGTCGGCGCCAAGCTTGACCAACACCTGGGCGGCTACGCCTTCACCTTCACGAATGAGCCCAAGCAAGATGTGCTCGGTGCCGATGTAGTTGTGGCCGAGCTGAAGCGCCTCGCGCAACGAAAGCTCGAGCACCTTCTTGGCCCGTGGGGTAAACGGGATATGGCCTGAAGGCGAAGAGCCTCCTTGGCCGATGATTTCTTCGACTTGGCTTCTTACGGCTTCAAGCGAGATACCCAACGACTCAAGGGCTTTGGCGGCAACGCCTTCGCCCTCGTGAATCAGACCGAGCAGAATGTGCTCGGTGCCGATGTAGTTGTGGTTGAGAAGTCGAGCTTCTTCTTGGGCGAGTACTACTACTCGCCGAGCCCTGTCAGTGAAGCGTTCGAACACAGACCCTCCATTGGTGTGGTCCGGATTGCGGGATTTCCGAAACCAGATGATCTTGACTGTCGTCAGAGGTGTTAACAGCGAGTGTACCTGCGCACCCTTGCCGTTGACGCCTCACGGCGACCGTACTCCCCCTGTCGACCGTAGATCGACCGAGATGAGCCAGTGATCTTCACAACGTCGTGGTCCTCCGTCGAATTCCAATGTCGAGTATTGCCTGCGAGGCCGATAAATTGGCCAAGTGAGCTTTCCGAACCTCTTGAGCTGGCGTTCCGCCACCGCTGGAGACGATGCCCAGATCGAACGACATCTCCACGCGTCGCTCGGATCCGGCGATGCTTCCCTCGATCGGATAGCCGCCTACTTCACCTCAGTCCCGGCATCGCGCCATCGCGCCAGAATCGCAGCCGCGGCTTCGCTGATAGCCAAACCAACCAGTGGAGAAGCCCTTCACCCCGACGTTGTCGATGTGTCCATCGCCGTCGAACTCGTACACATTGGTACGAGCTACCACGACGATGTCATCCACAAGACCCAGACCCGAAACCGAGCCCCGACCGCCAATAAGACCTGGGGAGACCTTGAGGCAATCCTCGCCGGCGACTTTTTGATCGCCAGAGCCTCAGAATTGGCGTCCAACCACGGAACTGAGATTGCGAAGGATCTAGCCACAACCATCGGGTGGATGTGCGAGGGTCGTCAGCGAGAGCTTAGCGCGATCGGTCGCGTGATTCCGGTCGACGAACGCCTTGAAACGCTGAGTCTGAGCGTCGGATCGCTGTTCTCGACCGCTACTAGAATCGCCGGAACACTCGCCGGGATGCCAGAAGCCAGCATCGCTCGTCTGGCCAAGGTCGGCGGTCATCTGGGATCGGCTTTCGCTATCGGGGCCGACATCGACCGATTCGTAGCTGGAGAGCCATCTACCGGACGCAGCCCACTTTACGACCTCAAGCGCGGCCACTTCACGTTGCCTGTTCTGCTGAGTGAGAGTCCCCCAGACGCGGCATTGCTCGATCACGGCGCAGCAACAGTCGAGCACCAGCGGCTTCGCGCTGAGGGAGTCGTTCAACGAGCAAACAACCTGCTCAGGGCAGCGATGCAGTCGGCTATCGACGAGCTGGCCAACTTCGACAACAATGCAGCCCGCCAGCTCAGCGCTGTGCTCGGCACCACAACAGTCTGAAGTTGACTACCGACTCACGCACCGGGCCACGGCACTAGCAAATCGAAACGGGGCCGACCGGAAGGCCGTCGCCAAGGGTGGACAGCGCCCAAACTCGATAGTCCTCGGGCAGCTGACGCAGACCAGAAACAGTGGGATGACCGCCCATCTGATCGAGTGCGCGAATCGCTTCGTGCTCGAATCGGCATGCGGCTTCGAGGGCAAACTCGATTCCGCCAGCTGAACGAACAAGATCACTGATCGCGTTTGAGTCAACCCCGTCGGCTGTGCCCGCGAGCATGTGTCGCAACTCGGGCCCTCGGTCGCCAGCTAGAACGTGAAGTACAGGAAGGGTGTAGACGCCGGCTCGAAGATCACTGCCGACGGGTTTGCCGAGGCGAATCGGATCGGCTATGAGATCGAGCACATCGTCGACGATCTGGAACGACATTCCGAACGCTCGGCCGAACTGACCCAAGGCCTCGACCGCGTCTGGCGCCGCGCCCCCGGCCATGGCACCGATCTGGGCCGACACTCCGAACAGCGACGCCGTTTTTGCGTGAATCGAAGCAAAGTGCTGCTCGGTGGTTCGGGCCTGATCGCCAAGCTGGACGGTCTCTTGATGTTGACCAACGCACAACTCGACCACCGTTTGGGCCAACAATCGAGCCGCATCGCCAGATACCGCCGCGGCCTCAACTCCTGCTCTGGCCAGGACGTAATCGCCGGCAAGAAGAGCCTGATTCACACCTTCCACAGCGTTAATCGTGGCCACACCTCGACGAGTAGCGGCCGAGTCGAAAATATCGTCGTGAACGAGCGACCCAACTTGCACCAGTTCTACAGCCGCACACCCGCTAATCACCCGATCGGTGAATGCGTCAAAAACATTGGCGGCAGCGACGACAAGAACCGGGCGCAGTCGTTTACCGCCCGACATTGCCATCCGGATGGATGGACCGCCGAGCTCGACTCCTTCAAGACCTAACGAATCGCCCAGCCGAGATTCGACTTCGTCGAGTTTGGCCATGAGGTCGTCAATGGACAACAGATGGGCCAAACGGTCAAAGTCCACGGCGTTGACGCTAGCGGTCGCGCTCGGTTGCCCCCACCTCTGGCCTCAACGTCGGGAACAGGAGTACGTCGCGTATGGAGTCGGCTCCGACGATGAGCATCACCAGTCGATCGATACCAAT
>JAADHX010000437.1 GCA_013151655.1 Actinomycetota bacterium | reverse complement strand
GGTTACAGCCAACCCCTCGAGCTTGTGGTTGCTGCGGCGAGGGCCTTCGCCGACCGGCCAGACGTGCACTTTGTAGTCAACGGCGGCGGCAGCGGTCGAGCCTCAGTCGAGCTGGCAGCCAAGGGTCTTAGCAACATCACCTTCCTCGACCTTCAGCCCATCGAGCGGCTCCCCGAAGTACTAGCCGCTGGCGATATTCACCTGGTGCTGCTGAGAAAGGGTTTGTCGGCCTCATCGGTTCCCTCAAAGACATTCTCGATTCTTGCCGCGGGACGCCCATTGATCTGTTCTGTCGACGCTGGTAGCGAAGTCGCGCGAGTTGTGGCCGACGCCGATTGCGGTATCGCCGTGCCACCCGAGGACGCCAAGGCGTTCATCGAGGCCGTGCGTTGTCTTGTCGATAACCACGCCGAACGTACCGCTGCTGGCAAACGGGCGAGGTCGTTTGTCGAACAGTGGTACTCGCCAGCGGCTGTAGCCGCCGCCTACGACGACCTGTTTGTCGAGCTGCAAACGCCGAGTGTCGAGTAACTAGGTCAAGAAATTTCGGCATCGAACGTGCCGCGGTGCCATGTCGCCTCGACTGAGCGGTATTCTTATAGGCCGTATGGCTAAGTCCTCTTCTGTTTCAAAGGTTGCCCGCGCTGCAGCGCAGGGCAGTCGTCCTGCCGCTCGTCCCGGAGAACGCAACGTGTTCTTTCCGTTGGCGATGGCGCTAGTCGTTCTTATCGGCGTTGGCTTCGTGTTTCTGGCGAGAGGTGAGAGGGTCAGCAGCGCTGACAACTCCGAGCCCCTCGTTGGCGATCACTGGCACTCCGCCTACGACGTCAACATCTGCGGCGTCGTCCAACCGGCGCTGCCAAACGATGCGCAGAACCGCACCGGTATTCATTCCCACGGCGATGGCCTCATCCACATCCACCCCTTCCTCACCACGGTCACCGGGCGCGCGGCAACCCTTGGCGTGTTCTTCGAAGAGGGTGGGTACACCCTTACCGACACCACTTTGCAAACTCCCACCGTCGACGTCTCAGAAGATGCAACGCTGTGCAACGGCAACCCGAGCGAACTCGTTGTTCTCAAATGGGTCAACGTCACGGCGCCTGACCCTCTCGTGTTCCGAGAGGGCCTCGCCGAAGTCAGGCTTGACAACGATGACCCAGCCCGTGGGCAGTTGTTCACCATTGCGCTGATCGAGCTCGACGGCGATGTCGATTTCGCCGACATGAAACCAGAACGAGAGTTCCTCGACAACTACATCAACTCCGACCTCGATCTGCTGCCTCTGACGGAAACCGACGAAACGCCAACCGGAACCGACACGCCCGTCGACGACACGCCCGTCGACGACGCCCCGTAGCTCATCGCCGGCGATCGATCATCTGAGATGAAAGCACTAGTGCTAGTGGGCGGGTTCGGTACCCGGCTGCGTCCGCTGACCCTCACGACACCTAAACAGATGTTGCCCATTGCGGGCATACCCATGATCGAGTGGGTGGTTGGCCGTTTGGCCCAGTACGGGGTCGACGAGGTCATCCTGAGTCTCGGGTATCGGCCCGACGCATTCATCGAGGCGTACCCAGACCAGACGTGCGCGGGTGTTGCCATCCGCTACGTCACCGAACCCGAGCCTCTCGGCACAGCTGGCGCGGTGCGTTACGCGGCGCTCGAGGCTGGTCTTAACGAGACGTTCTTGGTGCTCAACGGCGATGTCCTGACCGATCTCGATGTGGGTTCTCTCATCGACTTTCATAGGTCTCGCGGCGCCGAAGCAACGATCGCCTTGCACCGCGTCGAGGATCCATCGGCATTTGGTGTCGTCCCAACTCACGACGATGGTCGGGTAATAGCCTTTGTCGAGAAGCCACCCCGCGACGAAGCCCCCACCGACCTCATCAACGCTGGCACTTACGTAGTCGAACCCTCGGTGATCGATCGCATCCCCGCCGGTCGGCAGGTGTCCATCGAGCGCGAGACCTTCCCCCAACTGGCCGACGCAGGCTCCTTGTACGCCATGGCCGCCGACCCCTACTGGCTCGACACTGGCACTCCGCAGCTCTATATCGCGGCCAACCTCGATGCAATTGCTGGCCGTCGCGTCGGGATACAAGTCGAAGCTGTGTCCGGAACTGTTGCTCCCGACGCCAACGTGACCAACAGTGTCGTGGGCGTCGGGTCGACCATTGGTGCCGGCGCGGAGGTCACTGGCTCGGTAATCATGAGCAACGTGATTGTCGGGGAAGGCGCCATTATTCGCGATTCAATCCTCATGCACGATGTCGAGGTCGGTACGGGTGCAACCGTTGTCGACTGTTCCGTGGTTGGCATCGGCGAACGAGTTAGTCCGAATCAGGCTGTGAACGCCGAACGGATCCCGCTACCGGATTGAGTTGACGATGCGAGTAATGGTGACCGGAGGAGCCGGGTTCGTAGGGTCCCATCTTGTTGATCGATTTCTGGCTGAGGGTCATGAAGTTGAGGTCATCGACGACCTGTCATCGGGTTCGATAGGAAGGCTCGCCGACGCCCGGAAATCCGGCTCGTTCACCTTTCATCACATGGATGTGAGGTCGAGTGGTCTAGTCGATCTGATCGAGGCGAGCAGCCCCGACGTTTTGTGGCACCTAGCCGGCCGCCTCAGCGGCAACGGGTCCTTTGCCGATCCGGTCGAAGACGCCGAGATTGCCGTGCTTGGCGTTCTAAGCGTCCTCGAAGCGGCTCGGCTACACAGGTCGACAAAGATTGGCGTCCTGGTTCGCGGTCTGTACCGGCGAGAAGAACCAACCGCGGGCCGCACCCTCGTCGGCCAGCGGATATCCCAACCGGTGCATGTCGCCGCTGAAGCGGTGGTCGACTATATGCGGGTCTATTGCGACATCTACGGTGTCGATGGGCGGGCGCTGGCTTGCAGCTCCATCTATGGCCCCCGTCAGCGTGTCGAGGGTGGCGGAGTGGTCGCATCGTTTGTTGCTGCGGCGGCCGCTGGTAACCGCCCAACCGTCGAGGGCTCGGGATCCCAAGTCCGAGACCTTGTACATGTCGACGACGTTGTCGATGCGATCGTTAGGGCCGGTGATCTACCAACGGGCTCGATTGTGCCCATCGGTTCGGGAAAGAGCGTGGCCATCGAGGATCTGGCCCGCCTTGTCATGCAGCGATGCGGAGTTGGCGGCGAACCGCTCTCGGTACCTGGTCGGCGTTCTGAGCGCCCCGGCATTGCCTTTCCGGTCGAAGATGCCGCCGACCGAATGGGTTGGCGATCCTTCACTCCGCTAACCGACGGCATCGACGACCTAATCCAGCGTCACTGACGCTCCTCCCGACTCGCGCGGCTCCTCAGGGCCGGGCCGCTACCTGAAGAGGTCTTCGCCCGGAGGTCTGACGACCTCGTCAACGACGCCGGAGGTTCGAAACCACGTGGCATCCACGCCACGGATTATGGCGACCGGGACACCCGACGACTTTCCGCACACCAGATCCGCCGCCGCCGCCAGCTCGTCGACGATACATACCTCGGTAACCATGAGTTCTCGGCCAAGGGCATCGGAGGTGCCACGTAGGTCGAGAATGGCACCGATGCCGGCGCAACCAATAGCGACGTCGGTTACACCCCGGCGCCACGGTCGCCCAAAGGTGTCGGAGACAATAACGGCCACGTCGAGACCGTGGGCCCCCCTTAGCCGGTCGCGAATCCGGCGGGCCGAACGGTCGGAATCTTCGGGGAGCAGGGCTGCTTGTCCCCTGGCCACGTTTGACAGGTCGATCCCTGCGTTGGCGCACACGAAACCGTGTTTGGTTTGGGAGATGATGAGGTCACCTCGGCGTCTCAGGATGCGTACCGACTCTCGTTCGACGATCGGTTTGTGGCTGAAGGGGTTGGTCGGGTCGATTTCGACCATTGCTCCTTCGGCCTTGGAGACGATCTTCTGGGTAACCACCACTACGTCGCCGTCGAAGAGTCCGTGGTCGGAATCGTTGGCCGCTTCCACAATCAGCGCGGCGATGTCGTCGGCTCTGCCGATTTCGGGTATTCC
>JAADHX010000423.1 GCA_013151655.1 Actinomycetota bacterium | reverse complement strand
GGGGTCTGCTCGGCGTCGCCGAGCGTCAAACCCGCGATGCGATCAAGCACCGCGCCAAACGCCGACTTTCGATCGTCGGTGACGTCGACAACCTGGACAAGGCAGCTCAACTCGACATCGTCGCTACGGCCGCTTGCGCCCGCATTGATCTGGCCGAGCTGCGTTTCGAGGTGTTCGACTGTCCACTTCACAGCGTGTCTATGACCGTCGGACCGTAGCTCGCCCATACCGGTCAGGCCGACGGTGGTGGCGTTGCGACCGGCATGGGTGAGCAACGACTTTCCGTTCCCGCCGATGTAGATCGGCAGTTCGTCCTGTACTGGAGCTATCGAAGTGGCTCTTGCAATTTGATAGAACTCGCCTTCGAAATCGACGGTGCCGCCAGCCAACAGCTGCTTGATAATGTCGGTCGACTCACGCAGTCGACGCTTTCTAACCGCGGGAGCATCGAGGCCGATGCCTGTGCCCGCGTACTCGGCTGGGGTGTGCCCGGCACCAAGGCCGAGCTCGAATCGGCCGTTCGAGATTTGGTCGATCGACGCGGCTTCCCACGCCAACTGGACAGGGTTACGCATGTCGTTGTTGAGCACCATGGTTCCCAGCCGTATTCGCTCGGTCGCCGTGGCGACAGCGGCGAGCCCAATCATCGGCGAGACCCCCATCGGCACATGGTCAGACAACAGGAAGGTATCGAACCCGATCTGCTCGGCTCGTTTAGCGCTACCGACCAGGTCATCTTTGAACTCGCCTGTCGCCTGAAACCCGAACCGAATTTTTCTGGTTGTGTTCACGAGATGGACTATATCATTAACGAGATACCTCCGATGATATCTCTCGAATGACATATGCTGCGAAAGTGGCTGGCGACACAAACAACGCACGAACAACTAGCGCTGATTCAGACAGCACCGACACAACGCCATCTGCGCGTGCGGGCGAGGCCAATCAAGCGGCGGAGTCGGCATTCCCAGGGTTCAGTTCCATTGCTCCAGAACCAGCCGCCGATCTGGCGGCTGTGGTGTCACTACTTGGGCAACGACGACGCTCGCTCGGAATGTCCCAAACCTCAGTTGCAGCCCGCATGGGCACGTCTCAGTCTGCGGTAGCCAGGCTTGAAGCTGGCATCGAGGATGTGCGTCTCTCCACTCTTGAGCGATATGCGGAGGCAGTCGATTTGACCATCGGCTTCACCCTCGAAACCGATCAATGAGTTCGCTCGAATCCGATCGGGCCGCCACCACCGTCACCGGGTCGTTTGGATCTGGACGTGTTGGTCCAGACCTTCTTGCACTCAGTTCTCGGCGAATTCGAATCTCTGCATTCGACCAGAAGTCGCTAACTCACGTTGCTGTTCTACTAATGACGATGGATGGCCAATCCGCCGCGCCAGTCCACATCGAAATCAACGGCTCGGGCGCAGACATCAACCCTGCTCTCCAGGTTCTCGACGTACTTGAAGCAATGCGAGCGCCTGTGTCATGTTCGTGTTCACTGATGGCCTCTGGCACCGCCGCGGCGATCCTTGTTGCTCACCCTGGGCGACGCTCTATCAACAAACGCGCCAGCGTCGTCCTGCGAATCGTTCCAGACGCGGCACCGCCGAGCCTCGTTGCTGTCGACCTGACCGCGGCCGCAAACGTCGCGTCGCGCAGCCGTCGAACACTCGCTGCAGCAGTCGCCGGGCAAACAGGCCAGTCGGCTGAGTGGGTGCGCGCCCAATTCGACAGCGGAACCGTGTTCAATGCCAGCGACGCTGTCGCCCTTGGATTAATCGACGGACTCACCGAACAGGGTCAACTATGAAACTTCGAACAGGTTCCATCCTCGTTGCGATGGTGATCGTCGGTTCTTGCGGTGGTACCGAATCAACCACCCCCGCCCTCGGCGATGCTGGTTGTAGCGCTGGATACCCCGAACAGGCCACCTCGCGCTACGTCCTGCCCTATTCTCCGGGTTCTGAGTTCATGGTCGGGCAGGGAAACTGTACCGATGGCTCTCACGAAATCGATACGTCGCAAGCGTACGCCTACGACATCGACATGCCGATCGGAACCCCGGTTATCGCGTCCAGAGATGGAATCGTCGTTGTGGTCGTTGAGAACTGGTCGGAAAACAACGACACTCCTGGCCAGGAGAACTACCTCATCATCGAACACGACGATGGTTCAATCGCTGGTTATTACCACCTCACAGAAGCAGGCATCGACGTCGAAGAAGGGGACCAGGTGTTCCAGGGCGACAGCGTCGCTCGCAGCGGCAATACCGGAGACAGCTCAGGCCCTCACCTGCACTTCGAGGTAGCAACCTGCGAAGACTGCGACACGCTCCCCGTCAACTTCGGCAACACTCGCGAACATCAATTTGGCCTCGACGAAGACGACGCCTACCTGGCCGAGTGAGCTGACGACGGCGACGCGCTAGCGATCAAGCATCTGAGCGATGTGCAAACGAGCACCCCAATGACGACGCACCAGTCCGTCAGTCCTAGCTCCAAGGTGTGACCGAATTTCGTTGAAGAGCCGTTGGCGTTTCCGAGGTGCCATCGCGATGTGGTCAGAGAACGTACTCAACAACTCGATGTACTCAGCGGCGCTGTAGCTGAGCTCCCACTCGAAGTTGTGCGCTTCCACAGTTCCGAATACGCCTGATGCCTCGAACTCCCCAGTGAGATCACGCGAACCCGCAGTGCCAGGCAGGACGGTATCGGCCGGAAATGATTCGCCGATCTCGTCGTACACATCTTGAATATCGACGAAGAATGGGTCGACATCGCTAGGGAACAGGTGCATCGCGGTCCAGACAGCGAGAGAGCCTCCCGAGCGAAGATGGCGGGCCGCGAGTTCATAACGACGCTCCGGTTCGACCCAGTGCCATGATGTCGCCGCGACGACGAGATCATAGGAGTCAAGTTCGAGAAGTCCGGTAGCCGACGCCTCCTCGAACGAGCCACCGATGATCCGACTCGATGGCCACGCCTTCAAGTTTTCCAGCGCCCGCTCGGCCAGTGCCGCTCCCAACTCGACACCAGTGAGAGTTGCTCCACGCCTAGCCAGCTCGACGCTCGCAATTCCTGTCGCGGGCCCGATCTCGAGAACGTCGGCGCCAGTCAGCCCACCCGTGGATCGTTCGATCTGATCGTAGAGCTCCCCCGGATACCTTGGCCTGACGCGGTGATACAGATCCGCGACCGAGTCGAACGTGTCGCGTAGGGTCACGGGGTTAGATTAGATCGAGAGTGCCGTGGTGAATCGCCATGGCAGCACTGCGTTCGGCCATCGCCGCGAACATTTGGTTACCTCGATCGGTGGCCACCACGATCTGGCTGGCCACGACGGCCATTAGCAGGCCACCGAACGCTGCTCGGCGGTAACCAGACCACACCTCGTCCCAGGCCACATCGACTCCCGCGGCGACCAGCCCAGCGTGATGGCGCCAAACAAGGTCCTCTTCGTGCACTTCTCGGTCCGACGGCAACAGCCCGGTACCGAGAAAGTACGCCAGGTCGTTCCACGGCGAGCCGTGACCTGGCCCCTGCCAGTCGACTACAGCCAAGCCAACGTCGTCATCGAACAACATGTTGTCCAACCGGTAGTCACCATGGGTGACCACCCTTGGTCCATCGGGAATGTCCAGCCAGCGATCGATGCATTCACCTAACTGTTGCGCAGCACGCACGTGGTCAGGCTTGATCAGCGAGCCGATCGTGGTCACGAACCCTGGCAAAACTGCCCGGTACAACATCGTCGTGTTGGCAACAGACTCGTCATCGCGCCGACTGAGCCAATCCACCTCGAACAGCGACGCGTCGTTCCACCGTGGCGATTGAAGGGCGACGAGCTGGTCGATGGCGGCGGTTGCATCAGCTGCGGTACACCCGGCAAGTTGGTCGCCTTGGCGTCGTGGCGCTAGGTCCTCGAGGATCAACACGAAGTCGCCGGACTCAGCATCGATCGCGCCGTGGTAGCAGCGCGGCGTGCGAATATCGACCGTGTCGGCGACGTGCCGGTAGAACAAAACCTCTCGTTCGTAACTGCGCGTGGCC
>JAADHX010000202.1 GCA_013151655.1 Actinomycetota bacterium | reverse complement strand
CGCCACCGCAACGTCGTCTGGAGACGATTCCGCCAGCACGACCGCACAACCCGGAGCCGCCAGCACGACCGACCCCGGCGGTGACTCAGCCTCGACAGATTCCACCGACAGCACCGAAACCACTGACAGCACCGGCTCGCCGACCTCCACCGACCCGGATCAGACCACACCGTCAACCCTGGCTCCGACCGGCCCAAGCGCCGGGCCGGTGGCGTTGTCGGCGCAGTGGACTTTGCGCACCAACGCCAGCCGTGAGGTTCCTCCCCTTTTCCCTGTGCCTGAACAGACATCGTTGCTCACAGCAGACTTAGACGGCGACGGCATCGACGACATCATCGTTGGCGGGCGCCGAGGTCAGAACGCGGTGCAATGGCTTCAGCGAGTCGACGACTCGTGGACTGTTCGTCTCATCGAACCCGACGAGCTTGGGATCGAAGCCGGCGGTGTCACTCACGACATCGACGGCGATGGCGACATCGACATCGTGTTCGGGGGCGACTTCTCTTCGAACGAGGTTTGGTGGTGGGAGAACCCTTCGCCCAACTTCGACGTCGACCGTTGGGCTCGTCGCACCATTAAGAACAGTGGAGGCAGCCAGCACCACGACATGTTGGTCGCCGATCTCGATGGCAACGGCGTCGACGAGCTCGTGTTCTGGAATCAGCAAGCCGAACCTCCAACGTTGTTCGCGGCCGAATTGCCTGCCGACCCGACCGCGGTCGACTCGTGGGAACGACGCGTGTTGTGGGAGGTCGACGACCGCTACGAGGGCCTCGATGGGCTCGATGTAAACGACGATGGCGACATCGATCTGCTGGCTGGCGGACGACTCCTTCTGAACAACGGCGCCGGCGAGTTCGACACGGTCATAATCGCCGAAGATCTAGCTGGCGGTCGGGCCAAGATGGCTCAGCTGGTGCCCGGCGGGGCGCCGGAGCTGATCTTCGACTCCGGCGATGGAATAGGCCAGCTCGCCTGGTTCCGCTGGAACGGCGAGATCTGGGAGCGCAACGTTTTGCTCGAGACATCGCGGCTGGGCCATTCACTCGATGTCGCCGATGCCGACGGCGACGGCGACATCGACATTCTGAGCGCCGAGATGCGCCTCGACGCCGCCGACGATGCACGACTCCAGCTGTTCGTCAACAACGGCGACGGCACATTCACAGCAGAGGTGTTGGCCAGGGGCCTCGACAACCACGAAAGCCGATTCGCCGACATCGACGGCGACGGCGATACCGACATCGTTGGCAAACCGTTCGACTGGTTCACACCAAGGCTCGACATCTGGGAGAACAACGACGGCTCGGCCCTTGCAGTCGACTGGGTACGGGTTGTCATCGACAGTGCGAGGCCCGACCAGGCACTGTTCGTTTTGCCAGGCGACTTCGATGGTGATGGCGACCAAGACCTTGTGTCTGGCCCCAACTTGTTGGTCAACCCGGGCGCGGTCGATGGTCCGTGGGAGCGCATTCTGATCGGCGAGGGCCTCAACCAAGCAGTCCTGGTGTTCGACATCGACGAAGACGGCGATCTCGACATTGTCGGCACTGCAGGCATCGGTTCAGAAGCCAACGCCGGTCTTGTTTGGGCCCGAAACGATGGCGGCGCCTTCACCTTGTTCGACAATATCGAACAAGGCACAGGCGACTTCATCCAGGGAGCGGCCGCGGGACGGTTCAGCGACGACGGCCCGCTGCTATTTCTCGCCAGCTGGCACGAAGCCGACCAAGGAGTGCAGGGTTACGCCATCCCCGATGGCGAGGCCGACAGCGCCGAGTGGATCTTCCGTCTAGTGAGTGAAGAAAGCCAAGATGAAGCGATCTCGTTGGGCGACATCGACCTCGACGGCGACCTCGATGTCATGATGGGCACCCGTTGGATTCGCAACGACACCAACGACGGAGCTGTGTTCACCCTTCACGAACCCGTCACCGGCGAGCCTGATCGCAACGTACTAGTCGATATGGACGGCGACGGCGACCTCGATGTTGTTGTCAGCTACGAAGACGCGGTCAACGGCCGTGTTGCGTGGTACGAACAAGGCACCGACCCGACAGCCATTTGGACCGAGCACTTTGTAGCCAACTTGACCATGGGGTTGTCCCTCGACGTAGCCGACATTGACGGCGATGGCGACCTCGACATCGTTGTCGGCGAGCACTCGACTTCGGACTCCACGGCAATGTCACTGCTGCTGTTCGAAAATGCGGGCGACAACGACACTTGGGTCGAAGGCCAGATCTTCGTTGGCGATGAGCACCACGATGGCACCCAACTCGTCGACATCGACAACGACGGCGACCTCGACATCGTGTCGATTGGCTGGACCCACGGCCGCACGGTTGTGTACCTGAACCCGCGTATGTAGGCGCGGCTCGGCTATCAACACTTGTTGGCCACAACGGTAGCCCATCACGATGTCTGGCCGACTGGGTAGCGGTAGGTTCACGAACGAGGTTTGATGAGCGACCGAATCCAGTATCTGAATCGAGAGTTGAGTTGGCTCGACTTCAACTCGCGCGTCCTCGCCATAGCCGAAGACGACACCACGCCCCTGCTCGAGCGGGCCAAGTTTCTGGCTATCCACAGCTCGAACCTCGACGAGTTCTTCCAAGTACGTGTCGCAGGAATCGTCAATCAGATCGCAGCTGGCTTTGGCCGCCCAGGCCCCGACCTGATGACTCCTCGCCAAGTGCTGGCCGCGATCCGCGAGGAAGCAAGTTCCCAGCATCAGAGACAGGTCTCAGTCTTTTGGGACGAGATTGTTCCAGCCTTGGCCATTGAAGGCATCGAGTTCTCTACCTGGAACGAGTTAGATGCTGACGATGTGGCCTATCTGACAGATCTATACCAAGTTCAGATGTTCCCGGTGTTAACCCCACTTGCGGTCGATTCGGCTCATCCATTTCCCTACATCTCGGATCGCTCGCTCAACCTCGCGGTGTACTTGCGTCATCCCGATGGCGGAGCCCTCCAGTTCGCGCGGGTCAAGGTGCCATCGAACCTCGACCGACTAGTTGCCCTACCCGGTGGCGAACGCTTTATCGCTCTCGAAAATGTAATCGCCGCCCACCTCGGCACGCTGTTCCCTGGCCTTGAAGTTGTCAGCCACTTCGCCTTCCGGGTTACCCGCGATGCCGACCTGTCGATAAACGACGACTCCACCGACGACCTGCTCGAGGAGATCGAGAATCAGCTCGCACGGCGGCGTCTTGGCGAACCGGTAAGGCTCGAAGTCGAAGAACACATCGACACCGAGGCTCTCGAGTTGTTGATGAGAGAATTGGATCTCAGCTCCAACGAGACCTACCTCGTTCGGGGGCCACTCGATATGACGGCATTACATGCGCTGGTCGATCTCGATCGGCCCGAACTCAAACACGAGCCGTACACACCGCAGATTCCGCCGTCCTTTATGCGAGCTCGGGCCGCGGGCCGATCGATCTTTGCCATGCTCCGAGACCACGACGTACTGGTGCACCACCCGTATGAATCGTTCGCATCTTCGGTTGAGGATTTCATCGCCAAGGCCGCACGCGACGAGCGCGTGCTCGCCATCAAAATGACGATGTACCGCACTGCCGAAGACTCCTCAATTGTCCGATCTCTGATCGAAGCGGCCGAAGCCGGCAAAGAGGTAGCGGTCCTGGTCGAGATCAAGGCACGCTTCGACGAATTGGCCAACATCGAATGGGCCAGACGTTTGGAGCGAGCTGGCGTGCATGTGGCCCACGGATTGGTCGGGCTCAAAACTCACTCCAAAACCGCGCTGGTGGTTCGCCAAGAAGGCGATGAGATTCGTCGCTACGGCCACATCGCCACCGGCAACTACAACGCCGATACTGCCCGAATCTACGAAGACATGGGCCTGTTCACCGCCGACCCAGACACGGGCGCCGATCTCACCGAACTGTTCAACACGCTCACCGGATATAGCGCCGAACACAACTACCGGCAGTTGGTGGTGGCGCCACACAGCGTTAGAGCATCAATCCTCGAGTTGATCGACATCGAGTCGTACTTCGACGATGGCCACATCGTTCTCA
>JAADHX010000156.1 GCA_013151655.1 Actinomycetota bacterium | reverse complement strand
TTGACATCACAAAGATCGACCACGGCGCCAGACGCCGATGCCCCGAGGTCGCCGGCAACGTCCATTACGTCGGGGTTGCGGTCGACCATCGTCACGGTCATGTCGGCGTCAATTAGCCGCCTCGCCACAGCCAGACCAATACCTTGAGCCGCACCGGTGACGATGGCTGATTTACCCGCGAACGTCACTGCTATTCGTTCTCAAGTGACTCGTGCCAGGCCCCAACCATACGTTTGGTCAGGTAGGTGAACGCCCAAAACACAACCACCCCGAAAAGCGACGACAGCAGCACCGACGCATAGAGCTCCGACATCTGGGCCAGGCCCCTGTACTTGCTGACTAAGTTTCCGAGGCCCTTAGCTCCACGACCAAAGAAGAACTCAGCCACGATGGCGCCGATGACCGAAAGGCCGGCTGCAATCCTGAAACCGGTGAACATCGCCGGTAGAGCGGCGGGAAACTCCAGCTTGAACAGACGCGTGGTCCGAGACGCACCTTGCAAGGTGAAAAGGCTGTGGAGATCGGCGTCGGCCGACTGAAGACCAAACAAGGTGTTGGTGAGGATCGGGAACATCGAGATCATCACCACAACAATGAGCCGACTGCTAAACCCAAAGCCAAACCAGATGGCGATCAACGGCACCAAAGCCAACGTCGGAAGAGTCTGAATGACTACTGCCCATGGAAAGAAGGCCCGTTCGGCCCATGGCGCTGAGTTCATTACCACGGCACCGATGATGCCAAGGACCATCGAAATGAACAGTCCGACTAACGCCACCTTGCCGGTGACCAGTAGACCCGACCAAAGCTCGCTGCGAATCTCACTGGTGAGCACGGTCTCGCCGAACATCGTGTGTGGACGGGGCAACAGCAGCTTCTTACGGTCCGAAAGAAGCTCGACCAAGACGTACCAAAATCCGATCAACGCCGAGGCGAATAGAACCGGCGGCAATACCGCCTTCGGGGTAAGCCATGAGGGCAGCGTCAAAGACCTGGATTCAACTGACGAAGCCGTCGCTTCCTCCTCCGATGAATGACGTGGAGGAGAGAGCGACGGCTGAGTCATGACTAGGTACTTTCAACTACTTGACTGCTTAGAAACCAAGACCAATCGACTCGTCGATGAACTGGTTGGTGAAGATGTCGCTGGCCTGAAGTCCCTCTTTATAAGTATCGATGCCAAGCGTCTCAAGGAACGGAATCTGGGTATCGATCAGTTCCTGGATTCGCGACTCGACCATGTTGCCGACAGTGCTATCGGGCCCATCGCTTACAAGACCAAGATCCTTCATGGCCTTGGTACCTGCGGCATGGCCTTCTTCTGATGCTGTCCAGAAGCTGGCCAAGTCGGTGACAATCTCGTTGAGACGGACGTTCATAGCCTCCGGGTTGTTCATGTAGTCGACCTGCGACTGCTGGAACAGCGGCACAACAAGCTCAAGGCATGCTGAGTCGTCGGGATCGGTGATTGACTCCGGCTTAACCGAAAGGGTGCCTTCGTAGATCTCGAAGCCCGAATCGTGAATCAGCATGAAGTCGACTGGCTTGAGCCAATCTTCGATCGTATTTTCGTAGCGCCACGGCTCGTTGCTGGCAAAACCCTGCTGAACAACGTCTTCGGTGAGGAAACGTGCCGGTGATCCGTCATATGACGCATCGATCTGGCTTTCGTTCAAGAAACCCTGACCAAGAAGATAGGTCATGTAAGCGCCGCCCTCGAAGTAGAGAACTGGGGCGTCGGAATCACCGATGTCTTGGAAGGTCTCGAAGCTGTATACCTCCGGGTTCCACATGAGAATCTGTGGACCGACCTCGAACGGAGCAAACACGGCCACAACCGGAAGGGTCTCAGACGTTGCCATGGCGGTGGCAGTATCGACATAAGCCATGAAGATGTCGTCGTCGGAGTAGAACTGAGCCGATGGCGGCGAGAAGCCGATGTACGGGCCACCAGCACGGACCTCAAGATCGATGCCAGTGTCGCCAAGCGGACCGGTGTAGATGCCAGCCTCTGCGTCGAGTTCGCCGTCAGGACCGATGAGATCGTATGTATAGCCGTGCTCGGGCTCGGGGAACCAGTCGGTCTGCACGACTAGTGGGTTAGGGCACACATCGGCGATCGTGTCGCCCGAGGCCGTCGTGTTCTCGTCGGAGTCGCTATCTCCACAGGCTGCCGCAAGGAGCGAGAGCGCCATTAGCGCGGCCCCAAAACGAACCCAATTCTTGGTCTTCATCTAAACGTTGTCCCCTCAAGTTGGTCGCCACGACAACGTGACGTCGGTGGCCCTGAACAGAGCCAGCAATGATCCTAGCTCAATTATGAGACCATCGACACCGGAGTTATCGATGGCCGAAATCGAACCGAGCGATCTCGGCCATCTGTTCGCCAAGTAGCTCGACCGACGCCTCAAACAAGCGTTTTCCTTCGGCCGCGGTCGCAGCTGTCGGGTCGCCGATGTAGCCGTGATCGAAGAAGTCGTTGGACAGCCAACCGAACGAGGTGAGACCACCGAACTTCACATGTTTGTTGTCGGCCAGACGGTCGGGAACAGCTCGCGAGGCCTTCTCGATATGGACCAGGTCGGGACGGAGGTGCATGAACACCGACGTCTCATGGTGGCCACCATGAACGCCCATGCCGAGCTCGGTTTCTGGAGAAACTCCGCCCTGATCGGCAGGAACGAAAGGATGCACAAGGAACGTTTTCAAGCCGTGGCTCAACCTGATCTCTCGGCACGCAACGTTGAGCAGTGACGAGTTTCCGCCGTGGCCGTTGAGAAAAACTAGGCGGTTGGCCGCGGTGGTGGCCACAGAGCGGCCAATATCGTCGAGGACCGCGAGCATCGTCGTGGCCGAGTACCAAAGAGTGCCCGGCGACCACGCATGTTCGTTCGACTTCGACACCGACATCGTCGGCAGCAGCCATAGATCAGAAGACTCACCGTAGGCGTCGACCAACGCGTTGGCTGTCTCGTGGGCGATCACATGATCGACCGAAAGCGGGAGGTGCGGGCCGTGTTGTTCGACCGCCCCGATTGGCTGAATGAACACCGCCGTCTCGGTGATACGTTCGCCTATTTCGGGGCCGCTGAGATCCTCGAGTCTCCTACTCATGCTTCGACTCCCCTATACACAGTGCTGGTTTGTTCTGACCTAGCCACCACACGGCCGGAGCGGTATACCACCCTCGACATTGGTGCGTCTGCTATTGCACCTCGCACCGATGGAGCGTCGATGGCCAAGAAGTCGGCCGGATCTCCGACCTCGAAGTTCACCGGCGCGAGGCCCATGGCGATCCGAGCATTATTGGAGACCATCTCGAAGCTGCGCTCTGGCGACTGATGACCAGCCATGACCATTAAACCAGCAGTCTCAAGCGCGTCACTGCGACCCACAAGATTGAACGGGTCCTGCACGTTGTCGGCACCAGCAGCCACTAGAGCACCTGCATCTTGGAGCGCCGATACCGCGGTGATTCCGCGTGGCGTGGCTGTCGGGTCGTCTCGGCCCTGAAGAAACAGGTTTGTCTGAGGCAAGGCGAAAACGGCGATACCTGCTTCGGCGACCTCTGCCGAGACCGCAGCTTGCACCTCGGCGCTTTGCATACCGAGGGTTACGCAATGTCCCGCGGCCACCAATCCGCCGAATCCGGTGGACATCACTTGCCGCGCCAACTCGCGCAACATCAACATCGACGGGTCGAGGGTTTCGTCGACATGTAAGTCGACTCCGAGTCCTGCGTCGGATGCCACGGCTATGGCATGGCTGATGAGGCCAGCACCGTCGGGGTCGAGACTTGGGCAGCCACCAATCAGATGCGCCCCGGCCTCGACGGCATCATCGAGTGCTTTGCGATTGCCTGCACCTTGGGCTCCGGTCATCGGTACCGAAGTGAGAGCCACGATCTGAACGTCGAGGACACCTTCGAATCGAGCTGCCGCCTCCCGCAAAGCGACCACACTTCGAGCGCCAATGACTTCAGAAACGTTGGCGTGCGTCCGAACCGCTGTAGTTCCGTGGCTCACCAACAGATCCATCGCTGCTGTGGCTCGCTGTAGCTCGCTCGACGGTGTTTTCGTGGGTGAACATGCCAGCTTTGGCCGCCTGTATCCATGCCTGTATGGCTCCGAGTAGATCTCCCTTCGGGTTTGGCACAGATTCGGCCGTCAGCGCCTTGTCGAGATGCGCGTGAGGTTCGGCGGTGGCCGGCAGCAACAACCAACTCTTGAGATCGTGCCGTTCGGTGTCCTCGGCGCGGGTTCGCGGCCCGGCGCCCACCTCCGTGATCATCGAGATCGCGCCGTTCGTAACCTCGACATCGACGAGGCGCCCATCGGTAAGTCGAGCGTTGACTAATTCGAGCTTCATATCTTCAACCTAGGCCCAATCGTTTGGAGACTTCAGCCCTTGCTGTTTGGCGCAGCCCCAACAACGTGGTTCCGAGCCCGCCTCGTAGGTCGCGCTCGACCCTGTCGGCGGCGTTCCTGCCAGGCGCGCCAAATATGCCTGCGCCAGGGAAAGTACCCGCTCCCGACAGATACAAGCCGCTCACGGGTGTTCGGTACCTCGTGTGAGAACGGTCACGGCCCACAAGCGTCGAAAGCGGAGACGCTGCAAATGAAGGAGTGTGACCGTTGTGCATCTGAAAGTCGGTCTCATACCGATCTGGCGTCATGACCCGCCAAGCCTCAATAGAGTCGCGTGCGCCAGGTTGCACCAGACCGGCCCAAAGGTCGAGCCAGCGCTCGGGCTCGGCCGAATCGGGCCAACCGCCGGGGTGGTTGTATGGCGTGAACAAGACCTCGAGGCTGAGTACGTGCCGATCGGGCCCTGGCTGCATCGATGGGTCGCGGACCGACGGCACGTTGCAAAGCAGAGTCGGGAAATCGGCGACTAGCCCCTTGGGCCGGCGCTGGTGAGCTTGGTCGAGTTGGTCAGGGTTCGGCGAAACGAACACGGTCGGATCGAGCTGATCGAGACCAGGCTGCTGAAGGGCGATCCGATCGGCTAAGCGGAACCGCGGAAGCTCGGTGAGGATGGCGTCGATCTTGGCTTCGTACCCATACTGAGCTGGCTGGGCCTTGGCCTCACGAACGAGTCGAGTTGCGGCGGGCGGGGGGTTCTTCATCCAGTCGACGAACACTCTCGACGGATCGCACGCCGCCACGATCACCGAAGAGGCCAGGGTCGTGCCGTCGCGAAGCCGTAACCCACTCACCGCGCCGTCGTTCACCAGCAACTCAGTTACGTGCGAATCACACCTGA
>JAADHX010000056.1 GCA_013151655.1 Actinomycetota bacterium | reverse complement strand
CGAGGTTTGCCTGAGACCCCGAATGTGGTTGAACGTTCGCGTAGACCGCGCCGAACAGCTCCTTCGCCCGGCTGATCGCGAGATTCTCGATGCGATCGGCAAACTCGGCGCCACCGTAATATCTGGCACCGGGGTACCCCTCAACGGTTTTGTTTGTCATCGGCGAGCCGAGAGCTTCGAGTGTCGCGGCGCTCACAATGTTCTCCGACGCGATTAGCTCAATGCCATCGCGTTGACGGTCGGCCTCGTTGTGCAACGCCGCGGCTATCTCAGGATCTGTATCGGCCAGGGTGCCGCGAAAGTACAAGTCGCTCGGTTGGTAGCTCATCGGCGAGATGATGCCACGCTTCGCCGGCCTCGTTGAACTGGCCGCCCCGTTGAACCCGCAGCCTCGATCAGCCTCGGCCTCCCAAAGTGACTACATCGAGATCATCGGCCACTACGACAGTTCCTTCGAAGCCAGAATTGCGAATATCGTCGAAGAATCCTTGGCGCTCTTCGTCGGTTGTTGGTTCGGGAATCAGATGCGTCAATACCAACGTTTCGATGCCAAGTTCTTGGGCCTGCCGGCCGATGAGGCGGGTGTCGGCGTGATAGTCGAGAATGAAGTGACGCGGCTGCGGTAGGCGCTCGATTAGCTCGAAACGCATCGCCTCATAAACAAGAACGTCAGCGCCTTCGGCCAAAGCCGCAACCTCGTCGCACACGATTGTGTCGCCGCTGATGGCGATCACGCCATCGGGTGTCTCGACGCGGAACCCGACGGCGGGTCGAACGGGTTCGTGTCTGACTCGGCCAGCTAGGACCCTTACCTCGTCCGATGCCCACACTTCTGCCGGTTCTTCCGCGGTCGGGAAGGCGATGACTTCGTACTCGGGAGGTTGAGTCCGCCCGGCATGTTCCATTCGGACCGCGATGTCTTCATCCCAAGCATCGAGCATCCGGCGAGCGAAGCTGGCGGCGGGTCCGTCGGGAACAACTACCGGAAGCGGTGGCAGGTCCATCTGGCGCTCCATCACCCAACGAGACAGAACCAAGTCCTGCATCCCGATGAGATGATCGCTGTGATGGTGGGTCGCGAAGACCGCGGACAGATCCGACAGAGCGATGCCTGCAGCAGTAAGGCGTTGCACGGTCCCGCGACCCGCGTCGAATTGCATCACCGTGTCGCCGTAGCGAATAGCCAGCCCAGGCCCGGCTCGGTGCTGCGATGGAATCGGAGTCCCGGTGCCAGTGATGATCACTTCAGTAGTCATGGATCACACATCTTGGCACCCGTGTCCGAGCATCGGCCACTTCGGCCACAATGACCGAGTGTCGTGAAGTGGTGCGTCGCGTCCCGCTTCCGTTAGCGACCGACCAGACCGCCAACGCCTTGGCAATGGACTCGGCTGGGGTTGTTTGGGCGATCTTCGACAACTCGGCCTCGTTGTCGGGTGTGGCGATGCGGGTGATGACCCGCACCTTCGCGTACGTCAGGTTGCCTTGTTCAAACGCGTCCACGGTTGCGTCGAGACCACTAAGAGCGCGACCAACCCGAATCCACTCACGCGCCGTAGCCGCACAGACATCGAGACGGTCGGCGATCCAACGTGCAGCCGACGGGGCGCCGTCAGCAATCCAGATCGGGCCATCGGGATTCGGTGACAAGACCCGCAATGCAGGTTCGTCAGACGGCCGCCAAGATCGACAAGCGACAAAACACGCTTGCGTTGGCATCCAGCTCGACCGAATCGAACTGCGACCTGTGGTCCGACCGACTACGTAACTGACAAACTGACATGACAACTCCTGAAGACAAGTTCTCTCTTGATCAAAATTCTCTCTCGATCAAAGTTCTCTCTTCATCACGGGGGAACCCGATTGCACAGGTCGTGCTGTAGGCACGACTCTACCTAGGGGTGGGACGGTCGATTTCAAAGCAATTCCGTCACTCTCAGTCACAGAACCGACCAATCCCGACCCGATTGTCACTCAGGCGGTGCAACCGCGGACGCGTCCGCCTCTCCGAAGAACTGGACTGATCCTCAGACGTGTTCGATTGTAGGATTTGAGCAGCCGCGAGAACCCACCTGCAGGAGTCAACTCCGCTCGCCCCGAGCTCGTCCGATGTGCGGCGATACCCTCCCAAGAACGACACTCCAGCCAGACGAGGTCATGGCGGTCTTGGCTGAGGCCATCGAAAGCGAGACCGCTGGCTCGGTCAAAGTCGCAGTCCGCAAGGAAATCGCCAAGGGCTGCTAAACCGCCATCGCAACTCTCCTACAGTAAACGTCAACTAAAGCGTTAGATTCCGAGAGAACGAGAGGTAGTTATTTTGGTGCGCCTTTGGCGGCTTCGAACATGCCTGGCATCACCACGAAACCCTCGATGCGGCGGACCCTGTCGGTCCAGCGTCGGATGGCCGGATAGTCCAGACGAGAGATGCCCCCTTCTTCTGACAACATCACATCGGGGAAGATGGCCAGATCGGCAATGGTCGGGTGAGGGCTGGAGGTAACCCAATCGAGCCCCTCCCGCTCGCGGAACCAAAGATGTTCGTCCAGCGCCCGGAACAACTCGTGAGCCCCCTCTCGGAGTACTTCGATGTCGAACTCGTAGCCGAGGTTCACATGAAGCCTGGCTGCCGATGCCGTGTTAGTTGTTCCCTCGGCGAACAACATCCACTGCGCGGTTTCGCCGAGCAAGTGGGGGTCACTCGCGGGGTACCACCGGCCGCTTGGATCGTATTTGGAGGCCAGATAGGTGAGGATGGCGTGGGCGTCGCGAAGCTTGTAGCCGTCGTCGACGATGACCGGAATGTGGCCGAGCGGGTTGATTCTCTTGAACTCTGCCGATTTGTGTTCCCAGCCTGGATAGAAATCGACCGGAATCGATTCGTACTCGACATCGAGGATGCTCAACAACAGTCGTTGTTTGTAACAGTTGACCGACAGATCCCAGTTGTACAGCGTGATCAAATGACTCCCCCTCAGATATCCAACGTGAGGCTTTTACCGTTGGTACGAGAAACACACACCATCATCTGGTCGCCGAGCTCTCTCTCGGCTTCGGACAAATAGACGTCCTGGTGGAGCGGTTCGCCGTCGAGCACAGCAACCGAACAAGTGCCGCATGCACCTTGCTCACATGACGAGCCTAGAGAAACCCCGTGCTGGTGGAGTACCTCCAGAATCGTCTCGCCGCTGCCGACACGCAGGGTCAGTGCCGATCGGGCCAAGTTGATCTCGAACGAGGTCGTATCGTCTATCTCGGTTGCGTTCTGGAAGTACTCGAAGTGCACTGCTTCATCTGGCCAGCCCCGATCGGCTGCGATGCGACGGGTGGCCTCGAGCATCGGGCCTGGTCCACACACATAAACATGCTCGGCATGTCCGGGTTGATCGAGGATGCGCTCAAGCTCGGCCGCCGTGCCCCCGGGCGAAAGCCCGAGGTGGGCTTGAGTAGAGTCGCCTAACTCATCGAGAATGGTGCGAAACGCAACGTGATCGTCGGCTCTTGCGAAGTAGTGAAGCTCGTACCTCAGGTCGTTGTGGTGTAGCGCTTGAGCCATCGCCAGCAGCGGCGTCACTCCGATGCCGCCAGCGATTAGGACGGTTCTAAGACTGTCGCGGCGAAGGGGAAAGTTGTTTCGGGGCTCCGATATCGCCACCACGTCGCCCTCGCGAACCGTCTCGTGCAACGAGGCTGAACCTCCTCGAGACTCAGCTTCCAGCTTCACGCCAACTCGATAGTGCGTGAGTTCGCCAGGACCGTTGGTCAATGAGTACTGACGGACCAGGCCGTTCGGCAAGTGCACGTCGATGTGGGCACCGGGTTGGAAGGTTGGCAGTTGACCATCAATCGACTCAAACTCGATGGCCACGATGTCGGTGGCCGTTTGCCATTTGCGGGCCACCTGTACCCGCAACGGGGCCTTGCGGCGCCCAATGGCACCGATTGGCACCTCCGAGAGATGAATCGGGACCTGCTCAATCGCCGCGCTGAGAGGCTGAAGGGCGGGCAGACGCGCGGCCTCGGACTCAATCCGGTCGCGTAACTCGGTCAGCTTTGCGTTGTGATGACGTAACACGTCGGTTTGGACCAACGGTTCGGGAACACCCACCATCACCGGGCGAATAACCGATCGCGATGCGTCGACTGGCTGAACGAAGAACACCACGGTGGTGGTGGAGCCGCCGGCCATCGCGCTGAGAACTCGACAATGTTCTCCATAGGACTGGACCGCAATTTCGGCCCCGAAATTGTCGAGTTTGGCATTCGGCTGAAAACCGTGACCGTGCAACATCTCGATCACAAGTTCGGCCGATGCGTTGACTGGCAGATTCCGCAAGCCAAATGGATCGGCGGCTTCGAGGACCTCGACGGTCGGCAACTCGCCCGCGGGAGACTCCCCTGTCCAGACAAGCCCGTAGCGCTCGAACGCTAAGAAGCTTCGATTGCAGATCGTGCGCGCCGGAGCGTCGGCCGGATGGGCCGGAATGTAGGTGCAGCCAGCAGTACGACTGGCATATCGCCAGCCGTGATACTGGCATTGGAGTTCTCGCCCGTCATTCAGGCCGATCGAGAGCCGAACCCCGCGGTGAAGACAACGGTTCTCCCACACGTTCACAAACCCGCCATCGGCGCGCCAGATCGCGAGTTCGCGACCAAGAAGCTGCCCGTGAAACGTATGACGAAGCGGCAAGTCGCTGCTAGCCGCCACTGGATGCCAGGCTTCAGTCATGCCGGTATCACCCCGTAAGTTACGCCAAGGTCGGTAAGCCAGCGCCGGTAAGCGATCGCCATCTTGTCGGCTCGAATTGGGGTCTCGGCGCGAGGGTCGAGCGGCAGACGCTTCGGATACTGGTTCTCGAGAATCGGTTTGTCTTGGGAGAAGATCGTCTGCTGGAACCGCCGAATCGTGGTGTCAGACGAGACATCGTCCAGCAGGCACAAGAACAGGTTGGCCCGCACAAACTCCTCCGAGATGGGGTGAACGAAGATGCCGATCACATCCATCCGTTCGGCGTCGCCAGGCGACGATTTGTACAACATTGCGCAATACGGGCTCGGCACCCTGTACAAGTACTCGGCCATGACGCCTTCGGTCGACGAAACCGCAGCCTTGGGCTGGTAGAACCGACAGTCGACGGCCCACAACTCGCCATTACGCAGTTCGGTGGTGTAGTCGGCAACTTCGGTGTGCGGCTCCTCACCCAACATGTGCGGGTGCACGTACGGAAAGTGCGCCATGTCGAGGAAGTTCTCGATTGCGCGAGGCGCCGATACCGCAATGCCGATGGTGGCGGCGTTGAGGGTGCGCCGATCGGGCTCAGCGGACTCTTGCACCTCGAACACGTCCGGCGGAGGCTCGCCAACGCTCATCCACAGGTACCCAAATGCGGTGCGAGTGGGTAACCAGTCGAGCTGGGAAGAGGCATCGACGGTTACGGTGGCATCGTTCGGAGCTGTCCGCCACGCCAAACACTCGCCATCGGCAGTCACTGAGTAGGCCACCGACGAATCGAGTAGACGTGTGCGGTGAACCTGAGCAACTGAGATCTCCGGGATCGCCGCGACTGCGTACCACTGGTTGAGTATTGCCGGATCAGTGCAGACTGCGTGGCCGGTAGCGGTGGTCATGGCCACCTAGCCGGGAATCTTGAACACGCTCACCAGCGTGCAGCCAGTCTCGGTGCGGAAGTCGTCGTGTGTGGTCCCC
>JAADHX010000430.1 GCA_013151655.1 Actinomycetota bacterium | reverse complement strand
CCAGGCGTTGGCCACCAACGACGCTGTCTCAGCATCGGATTCTGCCGTCAGAACCTGGTCGACGCCGAGGTCGCTCAGCGCACGAAAGAAGATCGTCATGTCGGTCTCGCGCCGTTGCAGAAGCCCAAACAGGTCGGCGACGAGGCCCGCGTCGCCATCTCGCTCGTCGATCAGGCCAAGTTTGGCGTTCAGAACCCCTGACCAACACGCCGAATACTGATCGCGGTATCGATCTAGGGCCGCCTGAAGCGGTTCGACATCGTCGATGAGAGGAACAATGGCGTTAGCCAGACGCATCAGGTTCCAGTGCGCGATTTGGGGCTGAGCTTCGTATCGATAGCGCTTGCGACCGGCGTCGGTTGTGTTGGGGGTCCAGCCAGGATCGAAATTATCCAACCAGCCGTATGGGCCGTAGTCGATCGTGAGGCCAAGGATCGACATGTTGTCGGTGTTCATCACGCCATGCACGAACCCAACCCCCATCCAGGTTGCGATCATTTCGACCGTGAGGGCGACGACTTCTTCGAACCAGCGGATGTACACGTCGACGGTGATCGGCGCGTCTTGGCTCGCCAACAAGTGCGGAAAGAAGCCACGAATGGTGTGATCGGCAAGACCCCGTAGCAGTTCGTTGTCGTCGCGCCAGTAGGCAAACTCGAAGTTCCCGAAACGGATGAACGTAGGTGCCACCCGACAAACGACAGCTCCCGGTTCGCGGCCGGCGTTGCCGTCGTAGAACATGTCGCGCATGATCTGGTCGCCGGTTGTTACGAGGCTCAGCGCCCTGGTGGTTGGCACGCCAAGGTGATGCATGGCCTCGCTGCACAAGAACTCGCGAACCGATGATCGTAGAACGGCGCGTCCGTCGGCACCACGCGAGTATGGCGTTGGGCCCGCACCCTTTAGCTGAATCATCTGGCGGCCAGCCTCGTTGCCAACAACTTCGCCGAGCGCGATGGCTCGACCGTCGCCGAGTTGGCCGGCAAACGAGCCAAACTGATGACCGGCGTAGGCCATGGCAAACGGGTCGGCTCCGGTCGGTATCGAGTTGCCGCTCATTACCTCGACAAACCGAGGGTCGGCAACGGCGCTTTCCGACAGGTCGAGTAGAGCGGCTGTCTCACGGCTGTAGGCGGCCAGAGCCGGAGCTTGCACCGGGGCCGGAGAAACACGCGAATAGGCGATGCCACCCACCTCGCGTCGGAAGTTCTTCTTTTCGGGGTCGGCCGGGAGGTCTCGAACAAAGGAGTTGTCGAAGATCCATTCGGTAAGTGAGTCGAACATCAGCTAAGCCCGCGGGCGTCTTGTTTTAACGCGGTGTCGATGCTGAGCGCTGAAGCAACGATGAGAGTGTTGAGCGGCTCGGCACTGTGCTGGTGGATTTGCACGACGTAATTGTCGGCAGTCGTGAACACGGTCTTGGCGAGGCCCTCCCACGTTTTGGTAATTCGGGCGATCTCGTTTCCGGCGACATCTTCGATCCGAAAGTTCCAGGCTCGCCAGTTCTCGCCTCTGATCGAACCAAGAACTTCGCCATGGGCCTCGAGCGAGAAATTGATCTTGCCGATGACGTTCTGCTGCACGATGCGCCCGATTTCTTGACCGCTTGGGCTCTCGACCACGACAGAGGACTTCAGGATCTTGCGCGGCCGGGTAAGCCGTAACAGCACTGTGCCTTGGAGATCGATGATCTCGAGTCTGTGCGTCATGTACTGATCGAGGCTGCTGACCAGACGAAGCACCTTCTTGGCCGCCGATTGCCCCACCTGATTCACCGTGGCCAACTGTTGACCGTTCTGGTCGAACACCCCGTATTGGTTGTTCAACTCGATGATCTTGGCCTTCTGGTTGACAACCAACACCGGTTCGGTAAACAGCGTCCCGCCGCCAGTGCGCTCGTCGGTTAGGCCGGCTCCCTTCATGCCATCGCCTCGCACCTGGGTGCGAATCTTCTCCGGGTCACCTTCGTTTCCGATGGTCAACGCGCTGTCGATAGCGTCGAGTTTTGAATCCGTTGGTGCAGGGGCGGCTAACGGGGCAGTGCTCTGAACACCGTTGTTGCTGACGTGTTCGGTCCACTGGCTCCCGTCCCAGTAGCGGAGCTCATGGGCCCCGGTTGGGTCTGGGTGCCAGTTCGCTGGAGCCTCGTTCATGAGCAGCCCTTTCGGTCGCCTCGAAGGCTACTCGGCGAGCTCGGTTAGTTCGTCGGCCATGCCTCGAAGCAGGCCCGCAAACGACTGCTTGGCTTCAGCATCGAGGCCCTTGGTGATAGCCGATGCTTCGCCATTTAGCCTGGGCCAGAGTTCGGCCAGTAGTTCCTGGGCCTGCGGTGTTACGTCGAACAATACGGATCGGCCGTCTTCTGGATGAGGTCGGCGGCTGAGCAGGCCGCGATCTTCTAGCCGTTTTGCCATTTCGGAGAAACTCGACTTGCGGGTGCCGATCTCGACGGCGATCCGGCTGCCGTCCATCTCGCCGTTCACCCAGATCGACCACAGGGCCACGAACGCAGCCCAGGAGAGGTTCGCTTCGGCCAGTGGCCCCCGTTCCACATGGGTTTTGAGCAGCGTAAAGGCCCAATGGAGATTCGATACGACCTCATAGGCGCCAACATCGATGTTGAGGTCGTTGGCTACTGAACGGCCCTTCGCCTCGATGTTTCGCCGCGCTTCGACAGATCGCGAGTCGTCGACAGATGTCACGAAGATTCGCTGCTCGTCATGAGCGGTGAGGCTAGCCGCGGGCCGCTGCTATCGTACGGCTCCGAACGATCTCATCGAGGAGAGTTATGGCCGATTACGACCGGATTCGAGTCATGTGGCCCGATCATCTTGGCCTTCCGCGCGGAAAGTACCTGCCAGCGCACCTGGCCGATCGAGGCACAAACCACTGTGCTTCGACGTTCGCCCTTGGTTATGACCGCAGCTTGATTCCTGCGCCAGGAACTTACCTACTCGAAGGCCTAAAGGATGTGCACTCCTCGTTTAGTCCAGGGTCGGTCCGGCCAGGCTGGGAAGACGACCGCACTGGTGTTGCGGTTGGCCATCTAAACCTTGACGGCGAGCCATATTCGGTATCGGCTCGGTGCGCGTTGGAACGGGCAGTGGGGGACTGGGAGGCCATCGGATACCAACCCAAGGTTGGCTTGGAGCTCGAGGGTTACGTGCTCGAACCAGATGGCGACGGCGGCTGGCGCCGGTGGAGCACTCCACGCAGCTTCGTGTACGCAACCGGCCGCCTTGCCGACCCGACCGGCCTGATCGACGACATCATGACTGCGGCCAGTTCGAGTGGTTTTGCCATCGAGTCAATCAACGCCGAGTTCGACGAATCTCAGTTCGAAATGACGCTGGTGTACGACGATGCCCTCAAGGCCGCCGATGATGCGTTTCTCTTCCGAGTTATGGCCCGCGAGATGGCCCTCGAACGAGGTCTCGACCTTACGTTCCTAGGCAAGCCGTTCCCCGAAGTGTCTGGTAGCGGGCTGCATGTCAACTTCAGCGTGGTCGACGATTCTGGCGCCAACATTCTGGTCGACGACGACGCCGCCGATGGCCTGTCAGTCGTCGCCAAACAGAGCCTCGCGGGGCTGTGCGCGCATCATCAAGCCATGACGCCGCTGCTCGCGCCGAGCATCAATGCCTATCGCCGGCTCATACCTGGCGAACTAACCGGCTACTGGGCCAACTGGGGTTACGAACATCGTTGCGCCGCCAACCGCGTGCCAGACGATCGGGGCCGAAGCACTCGAATCGAGAATCGTTTAGGTGATGGATCAGCCAACATCCATCTAGCTGTTGCCGCTGTCCTTCAGGCTGCCCGGCTGGGCGTCGTCAACGAAATGGACTGCCCGGATCCTCTAACCACCGACGGTTTCGAGGAGGTCAACACCGACGTGTGTTCGGCCGCAGATCTCTCGACAGCCCTCGACCATCTCGAAGCCGATACAGCTCTGAGCACCGCCGTCGGGTCAGAGTTGGTCGACAACTTCGTGGCACGAGCCGAGTGGGATCGCTACATCGAGGCCACAGGCGGCCCCGGCGACGATGCCAAGTCTCTTGCCTGGGAGCTCAACGAATATCTGATGTATCACTGATCAGTACATGTCAAGATAGCCAAATGGACCACACGATTCGGCCGTACGACAGCAGTCGCGACCTCGATGCAGTCGCCCGCATCTGGTTGGAGATTGGTTGGCTCGACGACGAGGACAAGAAGCCGGCGCTCGGCACCGTACTCGACGCGGCAAACACCGAAGTTGCCGATGTCGACGGCGAAGCCGAGTGCATGGTTCAGTGGGC
>JAADHX010000439.1 GCA_013151655.1 Actinomycetota bacterium | reverse complement strand
GCCCGCTGATTCATGTCGGGCGGCGGTACCGCTGACACAAGCGGAACGGACGGCAGATCGGGCTCAGTTTCGACAGGGACCACCGACTTCAACTTCGGTGCCTTGGGTTGGTATGCGGTCATGTCCTGGAGGACGTCGCCATAGAAGCTCTCGATCGCGTTAATCACCGACTGGACAAAACCCGGACTCTTACCCGTTCGCCGACCCTGGCCCAGCTCGCTTCGGGCAATCACCCTGAAGCGGTGCGGGTCCTTCTTGTCGTCACGCAACAGAATGGATGGGTCTCCGACAATCGCTTCTAACGCACCAGCAATGCCGTTCTGGCCGCCCTTTGGATAGGCCTCCACTACAAGGGCGCCGGGAGCATCACTGAGTTGGCGGATGAGCCAGGTGATCCGACCTCTCGCACCTTTGTCAGCTGGGGCGATGACATCGACGGACACGATGTTTTGACGTGCCTTCAGGTCGACCGCGATTCGGATGTCGCCAATAGTGTTCGGCACGCGCAGCGTTCCGCTCAACGTTCCGTCGCTACACAGTGACTCTGCGAACAGTCTTGGTCGAAGCTTGGGGTCGTTCTGTTCGGCTCGAGACAGAACCTCGATGACGTCCTCGCCTATATCAGCTCCAAGTCGGAGGGAGATGAAACTCAGAAGCTGGTCCCACCGCAAAGCGATATCGATGACCGCATCAGAATTGGAGTTGAGCGTTCCATTGCGCGCTCCATCACGCCCCTCGACCCAGTTGCCGCCCATGTCATCGAATCCCAACGCGCCGGACGCGTCGTGCTCGAGGTAACGAATTAGTTCGCCGAGAATCCAGTCTTGTTCAGGATCGTCAATTCCTCGATGCGTCTTCTCGGTGACGGCCAGCGACAAGACACGAGTCCAGCTCAGGTGATGCACCGAAACCTTCGAATTCGACCTCACTTTCAGTCCCGCAGTTGGATGAACACCGAAGGACGGAGCGATCTCGTTCGAGATCGTGATCACAGCGTCGAAACCTTCCCGACGGGCGACATCCCAATACGCGTTGATCTGATCGGCCCCGAGCTTCGCCCTTCCTGTCTTAACCTCAACGAGAGCGACGAACGGTGGCTTCTTACCGTACGCGACCTGAATCAAACCGTCCGGTCGTACCGCTTTGCCAGCATCGTCTTTGAACGTCGGTTCAATGAAGGTCTCCACAACAGCGCGCCCAGCCCGAGATGCTCCAAGCGGGGAGAGAATCGCCTGCGAAAATGGTCGGACAATACCCAGCACAGCCAGTAGCGCAGAGGTTGCGCGCTGTTCGGCCTCCCGTTCACTACCGATGCCAGACACCGGAATGATCCGTGCTCGCTGCCAACCAGTCATCGCCACCCCTTAGTTTCGACCCGACGACAACAGTAACCGCTCGCCGAAAGTGACACCAGCAGCGTTACCGGCTTCACCTCTGGAGCGCATTTACTCGCGGCTCCTGCGCGAGCAGCGCAGACCGTGGGAGCTTGCTAGAACAGTCCGATGCAGCACGGACTCCCGAGGGCTCTTCTGGTCACTCTTGTCGCAGCGCTTGGTGTTATCGGGTGCGCAGACTCCGACGCAGGACAGCCTGAGGATCTGACCAGTTCCGTCGCTCCTTTTCAGTGTGCCGATCCGATCGACATCATGGACAAGCCCCCCGACGGCTGGATTCGGGTTGCAGACGCGGTCGCGTTGCCAGCCGCTCGGTCTCTCCAGAGGGGACGATACGACGACGAACTTGGCCGCTCGTTCTCAAAATTCGGTCTGGTCATGCGAGCCGACAGAGCGTTCTCAATCAGGGTCGCTATCGAGTCACAACCGAACGCGCTTATCGGCTGGGGAACTGACAGCAGGGAGCCAGCGACCTCGATCAGTGTGTCCGGGTGTCCAGGGCGATGCGAAGTTAGCTGGCAGCCCAACTGTCCGCTCGGCGCCCTCGGCGAGTGGGTCGTGTACCCGGGTGGTATTTGGACGATCGAGCCAGCTTGTATCAAGCTCGAGATCACCGTCGGCGCCGAGACCGTGACCACCCAGCTCCCGATCGGCGAGGAATGCACCTGACCCGGTACGGCTGTCCTGGCCCCGAGGTCAGCCCTTCGTCCGAACAGGTCCCCGAGGGCATCATCGAGATCGAATCGGTCGAACCCAAGGCGCGCACCGGGAGCCAGCTCACACAAGAGATCGATGTCGCTATCGGGCGACGCGTCACCTCGAGCCACCTATTCGTCAGAACGTCAGGACACACCAACCCAGACGCACTCACACCCCTGCTACTAACAGCACGCTGACCATCTGGATTCGCCGGGCCACGCGGCCAATGCGAACACGGCACCGCGCCTGAATAACGCGGTTCCGAAACAAGTGTGGGGGCCAAAGCACCCCGGTCGATTCATCTCGCGATCGCCCAGTCGCAGGACCAATCATCGTTCCGCGGTCAGATGTCGGGACGGCTACCGGCTGGAGAAGCTAAAGAAGGAATGTCAGACCGCCGACTGAGGAACTATGGCAAAGACTCGGTGGATGCTCAACCTCGTTGCGATTGCGATGGTGCTGGCACTGGTCGCAGCGTCGTGTGGCACTTCGGACGAAGTCCAGAGCACAGCCACGTCAGCTGGTAGCTCGACCACCTCGACGGTGGCAGGTGCCGAACCGACAGCCGCCAGCACAACCGTGCAATCCACGACGACATCGACTACCACGACGGTGGTTGTCACAACCACCGTTCCTCCGCCACCCATAACGTGGTCGTTGGACGATGAGCTGGCCGTTGGCCGGATCGTTGCTGACGAGTCCACCGCGGCCACCGTCTTGCGTACCGAGACAGGGCTCGACATCGTAGGTATCGACGTATCGAGCGGCGACTTGCTTTGGCGCGGTCCGTACTCGATGGGTGGGCGCTTCCCGGGGTCAGGCCTCGGCGGCTTCGACATCAGCGACGGTGTTGTTGCGCACATGGCCGGCGACCTCGGCGATCAGAACTCAACCATCATCACCGGCCGCGACGCCCGTACCGGAGAAATCCTGTGGGAGATAGATGCACCGGCAGCGTTCGGCGCCGAGGGGTGCGGTGAAGTGTTCTGCATTTCGTCCACCGACACCCGACGCGGTGTCCGCACCGTCCTTGGCGTTGATGCCAGGTCCGGGGAAATCCGCTGGCAGATGGACGGCGGCGACATCGACTACATCACCGACCCGGACCTCGTCATCGTTCTGGAAGTTGGTGATCGACCAGTGGTTCACGCTGTCGAGCCTGACTCGGGTGACGTGAGGTGGACGGTTAACCCCGAGGAAGCGCTCGACGCGAACATGAGCACGAACTACGGGTGGAACTTCGTTCGCCGCGACGGCGTGATACTCGGCACCCTCAATCGGCCGTTCCAGGACGACTCGATTTACGGCGCTACATACGGGCTGGACGAGGCGACCGGCGAGGCGCTGTGGTGGCATGAGGACGTCCGGATGCCGCGGTGGCGCATCGATTCTGCGATGGCTGCTACGGCAAGCGATGGCGATGAGTGGTTCCGTCACGACTCGCTGAGCCTTTTAGATGCGAGGACCGGTGAATTGGTAGAGGTCGTTACGTTGCCCGGAGACGATCTTCTGAGCAACAAGGTCGTCTTCGCATCTGAGATCGGTTACGGATCCGACGGCAGGTCCGTGTTCTGGAACGTCGATGGCGAATGGGTCGGGCTCAACGTCGACAGTGGTGATTCCGTCGCGGCGCCGGTAGTTCTTTGGACATCGGTACTCGACCCCGAGGACCTATCGCTCTTCATGTCCGGTGAACGAACCGCCTGGTTACGGGGTGTTCGTTATCAGCCCATCGCTTCCGCAACTGGCGAACGAGTCGATGTGGCGCCTGAGGGTGTGCCGGACTTTGTGGGCCCCACCGTCGGTGGCTGGACCATCTGGACCGACGTCGACGGAATCCTCCGCGGTCGGGGACCCTCTCAAGGGTAGACCCACGCAGCTTCGGATCAGCGGCCGCGGCGGCCGGCGATCACGTCCCCGGTGATGGCTAGGTCACGTCGCATTCAGAACGAGTGCATCGAGCACCGGTCGTGCTTCCGGCGCCTACGCCCGCCTCAGACTCCCACCCCGACATGGAGCCTCGCCCGTCAGACTTCGCCGCGATGAGGCCTACGCCGTGGTCAGGTTGTACTTGTCGGCGTCGGTGACGAAATCGGCGTGACCATACGTGTCGAGTAGCTGAGCCAGCCGAGCGTTGAGCCGCGTGTCGAACCAGCCCGATACGACGGGCACGCGCAGACCCAAGTTGTAGAACGCAGACCTCGCGAACACAACCGCGCCCGCGGCCCCGGCCGCAGCCTTGTCCCGCGCATCGAAGCCGATACCCATCGATTCGGCTCGCTCGGAATCGCCGCCGAGGAAGCTGTTGATCAGCACGAACCGGGAGAATCCGCTCTCGAGCCAGCTATGCACCCGCCCCCTGATCGACGAGCGATCGAACAGGTCGGCGTCGAGTGTGCCCCGCACCAACTTGCCACACGTCTCGTCGTCGTAGGCCTCCCGCAGCGAGATGTGGCGGGCAGTGAGAAGGTCGACGATCTCCTGTGGCGTCTCTCCGAGCAGGTCCTGCGGGAGCCCAAGCAAGAAACAGCGGTAGCGGGCGAGTTCCACGGTCGCCTTCTGGGCCTGAGTGAACTCCGTGTGCCCTTTCTGGAGCAGCTTGGCCGACAGCAGGAACGTCCCGATTGTTCCGGCTGGCATCTGGTCAACCTGCGGAATCGGAATGCCGTAGGTAGCGACATCCCAATGTCCTGAGCTCATCAAATGAAACCGCACCATGGAATGCATGAGACGAACCTTCGCCGCGGCCTGGAATCCCTTTCCGTGGCGGGCAAGTGCCCCCGGCAGCGTCGTCGCCGTGAAGAAACTCGCCGTCTCGAACACCCGCTTGGCGGCAGCCTCGTCGGACAACGTGCCGGTCATGGTCATGGGCATCGCTGCGTACTTGTTAAGAAACGTCGCGAGGAACGCCCCTCGGATAGCGAACGGGACGGCAGCGGCCATAGGAACCCGGTCCGCTCTCGCTCCCGCTTCCACCAGCGCCATGTCGACCCAGTCCGGTGTGTCCTCCATGGCCCGGATGAAGTCAACGAGCTCTGCCGGCGCGTTGTCGACGTGTTCCACCCCTCGCTCGCAGGCCTCGTCGAGCATGTCGACCAGCGCTCGGAAGCCGTGTTCGGGGATCAGCGAGGCATAGGAGTCGGCCACCCCGTCGCCCAACATCGTGTAGTCACGAATGGTCTCCATCAACACGGGGTTGTCGAAGACCCGACCCACCGCATCGCGGTGCTTCTCGAACCGCTCATCGTCGACCGTGGCCTCACTGTCGAAGCGCTCGGGCACGATCGAGAAGTCGATCTCACCGTAGATCCCGGGAATGTCGTCTCGCTGCCTCACGACGCGCTCCGCGTAGGCCTCTGTCTTCATACCGCCTTGCCCCTCTCGAGAGTCAACCCGTCGACGTCACCCGACAAGTTACATCGCGACCACTCCGACACCCGCACCGACGACACCGTCGAGGCCCTCCCCCGACCAGAGCTGAGCAGCGCGGCGAGAGCGTCACAGGCCCTCCGTATAGTCGCGACTCACGACACTGACAAAGGGACAAGACATGCTTGTGTTCGAAGCCACCAACCGTTTCCAGGGCCAACGGCCGACCGATTACCACATGCCCAGACTGGCGAGCTCGTCTATCTGCCCTTCCAGGAATGCCAGAACGACGCGTGTGGTTGCACTCGAGGTTTCGCTGGGTTGTCGAGTCATCGAGCAACGACAACAGCCGTTGTCGTCGAACGCCCCGAGCTGACCAACCGCTACGGACAGTTCGGGCCCGGCGCAGTAATCGAACGCGAGGGCGAGGACCTTCAGCATCGGCTCGACACGCGAGCAGCCGTAGTCGAGGTGACGGTGGCAGATGTCGAGCAGAGGGCCAAGTCCTGGTCACCTCCGATGGTCGCCGATGGCGGAACTGATGACGTCGACCGCTAGGTAGTGACCCCGATGGGTCGCGGCCTCGAGCGGAGTTTGTCCGCGCCAGCGATGGCCGAGGTCAGCACCCCTGCTCGCTAATAGAGTCGTCAACTCAAGCGGAGGCG
>JAADHX010000364.1 GCA_013151655.1 Actinomycetota bacterium | reverse complement strand
GGACGAGCGAACTTATCCTGGCAGATATTGACTGGACCATGGTGCGCCGCTGGAACTCTGAGGACGAATTCACAGAGCTAGGGTATGTCCTCGATGTTGTTGAGGGCGTACTCACTGAGCATCAATGAGCTGACGCTGCTGTGTTTCATCACATCATGCAAACAGCGCCGCGGGAGGACCTGGATATAGGCGACGTTATCGTCGACACCGAGTTCGTCGCAGAGCTGGACCGTGCGCTGACCGAGTCAGGGCGGACACGCTTCATGATCTTTGTGCGCTATGCAACCGGGACTTGCGTCGGAGGGACCGAGGCCACATTCGAACCGTCGGACCCAACCGTCGCGTTCCAGCAAAACACCGGGGTCGATCCGAAGCACCGTGGCCTCGACCTCGCTAAATGGCTGAAGGCAGCGATGCTCCTACGGATTCGTAGTCAGCATCCGAGAATCGAACGAGTCCGAACGGAAAACGCGTTCTCCAACGAACCGATGCTCATGATCAACAACGCACTTGGTTTCGAAACCGTCAACACCCGCACCGACTGGCGGGCGCAAGTGAGCGACGTGCTGCGCACACTCGGCTGACCGAGACGTTTGGATCGCCTTGTGAATCGCGCGGGCCGGTGATAGGGAGCTGGACGAGAATCGATCTCGCCTCGTCAGGTTTCATCCGACAACACAATACTGAGCACGCCGACTCTACGAATCAGCCGAAGCTGTTCATGGGGCGTGGGCGGTGGAGCGGGTGACGAGAATCGAACTCGCATGACCAGCTTGGAAGGCTGGGACTCTAGCCATTGAGCTACACCCGCGTTGGCTGTCATATTACCGGCCGCCACCATCAAGCGCTCGCTGTTTATCCGACATTAAATCGGCATTTGGCCGCGCGTGGAGAGGTCATATTCGATTAGAGCAGGCCGATAGCTAACCATGTCTGACGACCCGCGTACTACTCCTGGAGCAGACACAGCACTTTGGGTTGTGGTCGATTCGGCGTTCGTCATATTGTCGCTCTCCGAGGCGGCCCGGGCCAGGCTCGGCCCTGCTCATGGCCAAGCTGTCGGTATGTCATTGGTCGATTTCACCCATCCAGATGACCTCGACAAGGGCCTTGGTGCCTTCGCCGCCGTGATGACGCACGTGGGTCAGCGCCCTGCTGGAACTTACCGAGTTCAGATTGGACCTTCGCGCTACGAAACGTTCGATGTCACCGGCGAACAGCTTGACTCGTCCGGCTCAGAGGTGCTGCTACGACTGACGTCGGTCGGTGAGCGTCGCCGTTCGGAGATATTGGCCTTGGGCCAGGTCGAGATCCTTGAGATGGCCTCTAGTGGGGCACCACTCGATCAATGCATGCGCGAGATCGTGACGTTGTGTGAGTCCTTCATCGAAGCCACCGCGGCCGTTGTTCACGTTCTAGACGCGGGACGACCTCAGCCGATCGCTGGATCGGTGCTGGCACCTGAGATCTCCAATCGACTGCAGTCCTTGAACAGCTGGCGTCAGTACGAACCCTTCCGTATGGCCCAAGACCGCGGGCTTCCATACGTCGAGCACAACATTGAGAAGGCCCCTCACTGGAAGTTGGCAAGCCGCGCTCTTCACAGCTCGCGCTGGCGATCTTGTGTCACCTCCCCCATCCAGGACTCTGCGGGTCGGCCGCTCGGGTTCATCGAGGTGCTCCGGGCCAGCAATGACAGGCCCGAGAATGAGGAACTCACCTTCTACTTGCTCATGGCTAGGCTCGCCGGATCGGTGGTAAGCCTCCGGAACTCCGAAATTGCTTTGCACAGAGCTTCACGCGAGGATCGCCTCACCGGCCTTGGCGATGCGCGAGCCCTAACCGACAGGCTCCGGTTGGCTACTCAACAAGGTTCGTCGTTCAGCCTGTTAGTGCTTGACCTCGACCGATTCCGCTGGGTCAATAACAACTTCGGTCACACCATCGGCGATGCTCTCTTGAAAGTTGTAGGCGCCCGGTTCGCGGCGGCGACAGAATCGTGGGGCGTCACCTACCGACACGCCGGAAACGCGTTTATCGTTTTTGTGCCCGACAACGTCTGCATTGAATCGGTGGTCGAGCATTCGGTGTCGCTTCTGCGTTGCCTCGATGATCCGGTCGTAATAGACAATACGGCCCATAACACCGCGGCCTCGGTCGGCGTAGCCCGGTTCATTCACGACCGCGACAGCGACCCCGAAGAGGTGTTGGCCAAAGCCGAGGCCGCCATGTACACCGCTAAAGACAGCGGTGGCAATGCGGTGCGGGTCTACTCGTTGTCATCAGCTGAAAGAACCCAGCGCCGAATGTCGCTAGCAAGCGTGTTCTTGAACGGTCTGAATGACCATCAGTTCAAGCTGGTGTTCCAACCTATCTTTGCTTTCTCTGACGCAAGCATCGTTGGGGTCGAGACCCTGACTCGGTGGGATCACCCGACGTTGGGCTTGGTTAGCCCTGACGAATTCGTGCCGATTGCCGAACAATCCGGCTTCTTCGTCGATCTAGATCGGTGGGTGCTTAACGAGAGCCTGAGACACCGCGAAGGCCTAGAACGATCTGGCCTCTGCCACGACAAGTTTCAGAGCTGGGTAAACCTGGCGCCTCGGACGCTCGAACACCCCGAGCTAATGCGGTTGTTCGATGACGCCGGTAATGATGTTCAACGGTTCATTGGTCTTGAGATAACTGAACGTCAAGGTTTCGAAGATCTCGACAGCGCGGTACGGAACATTTGCAAACTACGAAACCGTGGCTTCGATATAGCTCTCGACGACTACGGAACGGGTCGTGCAAGCCTCATTCATTTGGCAGAACTCGATATCTCCGGGCTAAAGATTGACCGTACGTTCGTCGATCGGTTGGTCGATCCTCGTGTGCGCAAGATTGTTGAGCACATGGTTTCTTTGGGCCACAGCCTTGGCCTAAGGGTCACGGCTGAAGGTATCGAGACCGAGGACCAGTATCACGACGCTAAGGGCATGGGGTTCGACACGGCGCAGGGTTACTTCATGAGCCGACCGATCCCGGGTGAACAGCTCGCTAAGTTTCTCAGAGACCGCGCCGCCGACCGCCAACCGCTGCGGGGTTAAGAGATTCGACGACTGGGTCTTAGCGCCCGCTGGCAACCGGGAGATGTACCTCGACGTTGCCGCCAGGACCAGCTGCTATCTGAAGGTGTCCACCGTGAGCGTCGGTTAGGCCCTTGGCGATGGCCAACCCAAGCCCGGCCCCGCCTCGAGCACGATCGCGGCTGTCGTCGGCTCGAGCAAAGGGCTCGACGGCTCGTGAGATGAACTCGGCCGGGAAGCCTGGTCCGTCGTCGAGTACATGCAGAACAACGTGGGCACCAGAAATGGTGACGCGCAGCGTGACCTTGCCGGGCGTGGGCGCGTGGCGAATGGCGTTGTCGACCAAGTTGCGCACGACGCGGCCAAGGTCGTGGGCGGTACCGCGCACTAAACCGGCGTCGGCGCTTGGAACATCGGGATCGAGCCGGAGGTCGACTCCACGCATAGCCGCAGCAGGCAGTAGCGCTTCGAGCGCTTCATCGGCCACTTCGATCACGTCGACAAGATCGCGTCCTGGTTCGAACCGCCCGGCATCGAGCTGGGCAAGCATGAAGAGGTCGTCCGTGAGCCGGCCAAGGTGATCGACATCGCGTTGGATCGCGACGAGGTATCTGGCGGGGTCTGGGGCAACACCGTCCTGGATTGCCTCAGTGGCAGCTTTGATGGCGGCGATCGGTGTACGAAGATCGTGGCCTACCGACGCGATCAGGAGTCGGCGCTCGGCCTCATCGGCAGTGCGACGACGTTCGCTGATTTCGAGGCGCGACACCATGTCGTCGAACGACTGGGCTACTGAACCAACTTCGTCGCGTCTGACAACGCCGGATCGGGCCGTTAGGTCGCCGCTGGCGACGGCACCCGCAGCACTGGCGAGCTGGCCGAGATCGCTGATTAGCCTGCGGGTCATGAGTCGGGCTACGACGACGGCCAGGCAGAACGCGCCGAGCAGAACGAGCAACATGAGGTTTCGTTCGGAGCCAGACAACAACATGGCCTCCGCCGCAATGAAC
>JAADHX010000399.1 GCA_013151655.1 Actinomycetota bacterium | reverse complement strand
GCATCGAACCGATGGATCGCAATCTCGCTGGCCTGTCGTCGGGACCACATGATCAGCGGCGACGGGGCCGGCAGGAACGTGAAGCAGTCGAGATTGGCTGGCGCCGACTTCAGAACGTCAACAAGGTTGGCGTGGGTATCTCGATACCAGGCCACGAGGTCGGCGTCTTCGGGCCAGGCTGTGGCGAGTTCGGGCCAGTGGCCGGCGAGATCGGTTAGGTCGTCGGCAGCGAGCCACTCGTCGGTTGGGCTAGCGACGTTCCCCGCGGCCCACAGGTGGATCAAGCCAAGGTGACGCACAAGCTCGCGCATGTCCCAGCCGGGACACGACGCGATGTCCACGGTCAGGTCTCCTTGGTCGGCCGCCGTAGCGAACAACTCGCCCTCTGCGACGACAAATCCGATGTAATCCTCTACGTCCATAGCGACCTCGACTCCTCCGGCCCATGCGATCTGGACCTTTCGGCTCTACACTGCAAACTGCAGTAGTCACCTTACTGCGAATTGCAGTAAAGTCAAGAACGTGCCTTCACGCCTCACAATCTCCTCCTTTTCGATTCTGGGGCTTCTGGCAATACAGCCTTGGACGGCTTATGAGCTCACGAAGCAGGCAGAGAGGAGTCTGCGTTTCGCCTGGCCCAAGTCCGAGCGCCTGCTGTACTCTGAGCCCAAGAAGCTCGTCGAACACGGGCTCGCCACCGCGCATCGGGAAGTGTCGGGCCAACGAAGTCGCAGGGTCTATACGATCACAGACGACGGGCGCACTGCGCTAACGGCGTGGATGGCCACCTCACCGCAGCCCCCGGTGTTAGAGGCAGAGGCGCTCCTCCGACTGCTGTTTGCTGAGAACGGCAGCACCGACGACCTGATCGCTGCCCTCGACACGATGGCCGACGATGCCGCTGAGCTGTATGACCAGGTCATGACCATCAACACCAGCTACCTCGACGGCCATCACCCATTTCCACAACGTACGCATCTGTCTGTGCTGTTCGCCACGTTCCAACTCGAACTCTTCGACTTGATCGTCAAGTGGGTGGAGTTCGCGAAGACTGAGATTTCGACGTGGTCAACGACCGAGGGCCTTGGTCTGACCGATGGCACCGAGGCCATCCTCAACAGCATCAAGGAACGGCGCTCGGTGCTCGACCCGCCCAACAAGAACCCATGATCGACTGAAACTGAGTCGAACCGCCGCTCTATCGACTGGGGTCTGAACCCTCTGGGAGAGTTGGGCCCTCCGGTATTTACTGGGTGCCTTACAGGTTCACACAGTTTTCGACGCCAAGGAACGTACCGCACAGGCGGGGCGTGTCGGTCAAGTCGATCGTTGCGCCGGCCAACCGCTCGCACGAACCATCGCGGCACCAGTCGAGATATGCAGTCGCACCAATGCCCTCGGTGCCGACCGTGAACTCGACCACGCCATGGGCCGAACCGTCGATGCCGAATGCGTCGAGTATTGCATCAGCGCCGTTCAGCACGGTCGCCACGAAGTTGCCGCCCAAGGTCTTTGCGTACGCTTCGCTCTGCAACGACATCAACGTGTTCAGATCTTCGTCCCAACCGATGATCGCGATGACGCCCTGTTGGGTGCCAGACACGACGAGGTTGGCCACATCGATGTAGCCGTACTGAACACTGTTGGCAATCTTGAGCGGTTCCATTTGGGCCAGGATCGCCCCGAGGCGAAGGGCGTGTGGACCCTTGTCCCAGAAGCGGTCGAAGTCGTTCAGCGCCCAGTGCCAGTCGATGTCGGCCTGATGGTCAGCCCAGAGGTTGGCAATGAGCGCATCGTTGTAGGCGATGTTGGTGCGTGCCTGACCAATGGTGTCGTATGCGCTGCGAAAGTCACGGAAGGTGTTGCGCAGCTCGGTGGCCTTGGCGGCATCGCCGCCGGCGATTTGGCCGATGCGCTCATCAACCTGGAGGTTGATCCGGCGTATGACCTCTTCATTCGCCGTCGCGTCCACCAGGTTCGCAGCGACCTTGTCCAAGTCGCCTATTGGAAGGGTGGCCTCGGCCGATCCTGTCAACTGGAAACCGTCCGGTCCGGCTTTGCCTTCAATCGCTATTGCGGCCATTGAGCCGAGCGCTAGATCGCCCCTGGCAACTACACCGTTCTTGTCGATGCGAAGCGCCGCCTGGACACCTAGATCAACGAGACCTATCTCCAACTGTCCTTCCATTGTGAAGAAGCTCTCGGCTGGATCGGCGAAAGGAACAAGGAGCTCAACTTGCGCGGTGCCAACGACATCCAGAATCGAAACTGGCGAGAGCCTGGCCGAGCCGTTGATTGCCACGCCTGTTGCGTCGATGCGGACTATCGCCTCGACGTTTGCGATGTCGTCAAGGTCTCCGCCGGACAGAGCTTCGAGGGGTCCGAGGCCCAGCCGGAGGTTGCCAGAGAGTTGGAAGAACGAGTCGGATTGCACCTCGTCATCGATGATGTGAAGCTCGCCATCTAGATCGAGCCGACCCGAGATCGGGGACAGTTCGGTCAGAAGCTCCAGCAGCTCTCCCTCTTGGGCGCCCTCGCCAATGTTGGCGGTGACCCACAACTGGAAAGAGTCGTCGCTGGCGACCATGCCAAACGTGCCTCGAGCGGCCGGTAAGGAGATCTCGACTGCGCCCTTCAGCATCGGGACGCCAATATCGAGCTCACCGTTCGCCCAGATCGATGCCGACTCGGGGCCGAAGTTGTAGAACGTTTCGGCGTCGAGCGAGGCGGCTGGGTGCACCGGGATGGTGCCGTCGATTACGAGATGTGCGGTGAAGTCGTCGGGAAAGTCGACGATTCGTTCGTTGGCCAGTGGCGTGAACGGGATGGCACCCGCGGCGGACCACCCGAGGCCGCAGCCACCTGGGTCGAACGAACTCAGATCGAGTGAGATGTTGGGGATCAAGGAGGAATCGTCATCGGCGTACTGGTTGTCCTGTTTGGTGCGGCTTCCGCTGCCTTGGCCCGTCGGCAGCATCGCTTCGCACGGCACCGAGAGATAGAAGTAGTCACCCTCGATGTCTGCGATGAAGAGTGCCGAACCGCCAAGGCCGACCGTTGACACTTGTTCAGGCAGACCCGCTGCACCTTCGAACGTGTCCTCTAGGTCGAGAAACAGGTTGAACGGCTGGGAGCCGAGGTCGGCGTAGAGGTACAACTTCTCGGGGCTGAGGTGTGCGCCGATGTGGGCAAGCTCCGCGCCCGTCGCCATGCCGATGGCACCGCGGAGAGGGCGATCGATGAAGGTGTCCGACAACACTCCAACGGTTGGGAGTTCAAGGGTTGCGGTGCCAGAGTCGACCTGGGTGTAGTCGCCGGCGGAATCCTGGGAAACTGCCACATTGGCGTCGGTTAGCGTCAATGCCCCGGCGCCGAGGCTGATTGTGAGATCGCCCTCGGCCTCGCCGGCACCAGCGTCGTTAACAACCACAACGTCCTCGATTGGCTCGACCCCGCGTTCGGGCTCCACCAATCCAGAGCCGGTGACGACGCCTGCCGCGCCGTCGTCGACCCCAGCGATGAGCAGTGGCTTGTCGATCGCGTCAGGATCACCTTGGCCTGGACTCTGGCCTTGACCTTGGCCCGGACTCGTGACCGCGACACCTTCGACCTTTCCCGCGGCCTGTTGTTGATCGCCGGTCCGCGCCACTACCGCCCCAGCCGTGGCAACCATTGCCATGACAAGGCCCACGGCCAGAACGATCTTCCACTGCAATCGGTGCAGCCGAGAGGGTTGGGCCGATCGCGGCCCGTCGGTTCGACTCGTGTCGAGCTCTGGGGTGGGGTTCGTCATTGTCCGTCTCCTTGCGGCTAAGCCGACGACATGGCGCCAGCTGGTGCTTTCAGGATGCGGAACTCGCCGTTGTTGATCGATATGGCGAGCATGTGTATGTGAGGGGGTGCAGGCACCCCCGCTCTAACGGTCCTGACCTCTTCGTTCGGGTGATGAGACCAACCCGAACCAACCCAGCGCGTACGGATCTAGGCCGAGGTCAGCGTCGTCCAGTCAACTGGGTCTGGGAGCCTGGGGAGGGGCTCGATGCCCATGACCTCGACGTACTTCTGAGCGGCGCCAGTATT
>JAADHX010000444.1 GCA_013151655.1 Actinomycetota bacterium | reverse complement strand
GCAGCAGCCGGTAATCGCCGCGTTGCACCTCTAGCCGGCGAGTTTCGCCCGGTTCGCCACGTCTGACCTCAACCACGAGCCAACTCATCGACGGCACCACCTGATTGTCGAGGCCGATGATTATGTCGCCAGGCTCCAGCCCTGCGGCTGCGGCCGGGGTGCCTGGTCCCACACCAGTTACCAGCGCGCCACCAGGTAGTCCCAACCCGGACGCTTCATCGCTCGTGAGGTCGTCACCCGACACACCGAGAAATCCGTGTGTCACAACTCCGTCGGTCATCAGATCGACCGCTACGTCGTATGCGATCTCGATCGGTGTCGCGAAGCCGAGCCCGGCGCCCCCGTCCTCGCTGACCGCGATGACGGTTGTGATTCCGATGAGAGCGCCGTTTGCATCTAGGAGTGCGCCGCCCGAAGAACCAGGCGCGATGGGAGCGTCTGTCTGGATGAGGTCGTACAGGCGCTCGCCCGTGGGCAAGTCGAGTGTGCGCCCGATGGCCGATATGACGCCAACCGTCACGCTGGGGCCACCCTCGAGCCGTAAGGGCGAACCGATGGCCACGGCTGGTTCGCCAACCCGAAGCGACGTGGTCGAGCCGAGCACAGCCGGTCGCAACGATTCGCCGTTTAGACCGATCGACAACACCGCTATGTCGGTTAGCGGATCACTGCCGACCAGCACAGCCTGGTGCCTGTGGCCGTCATTCGTCACGACGACGATCGCGTCGGCCTGAGCTATCACGTGGTGGTTGGTGAGTATGTGGCCGTCATCTCGAATGACAACACCCGACCCGCCACCCACGACCGAACCCAGGGTGTTCATCACCTCGATGCTGACGATGCTCGGCTTCGCTAGATCGGCGATAGTGGCAACGTCGATGCCACTGCCGCTCTGGCTGGCTACGAATCGTGTGACGGGTTCGGCCAGCTGTCTTTCAACGACTCGCTCGGTAATCGTCGTTGTTCGTGGCATCGCCAGTATCAAGACACCTGCCGTCACGCATGCGCCAGCAAACCCTGCGGCAATGGCAACAAGGGCGACGTGTCTAGTTCGGAACCCCGTGGAGGGCTGAGGCGAGCGTGCGTCCGGCCTGACAACCGCTGGGTCATTGCCATCGGCCTGTGGTTCATCGGTGTCCGAACTGCTGCCCAACGCCACGAGTGCCATCTCGCTTGGATGTCGCCAAATCCGATCTTCGAGCGGCAAAGGTGCGGTCGGTTCAAGTTTCTCGTTGGATTCGTCGTCGAGGTCGTCGCCGAGTTCACGCCACCAACCGAAGGGTTGGACAGCGTTGTCGGGGTCCTCGTCGACCCCGTCATCGTCGTTCGAAGAAGGCACGACCGCTGACTGTAGCGACGAGAACGGCTCAGGTCACCGCGCGCGGTAGCTGTTGTTCTGGTGGGCAGTGGCTCTACGATGGCTGGTCGTGCACAAACCGAGTGATGACACATGGCTGGCGTTAACCGAGTCGCCCCTAGATGTTGGAGCTGCCCATGACTGGGTGGTCCGACCAGATTGTGGCGCCGTGGTCGTGTTCAGCGGCACGGTTCGCGACCACGCCGAGCACAGAACTTCTGTCACGCTGCTCGTATGAGGCCTATGAGGCCCAGGTCGTGCCGAAGTTACGCGACCTTGAGGATGCACTTCGTTCGTCTTGGCCAGATGTCGGGCGCGTCGTTCTGTGGCATCGTGTCGGCGAGCTCAAGCTCGGCGAGGTGTCGGTCGTTGTTGCCATCAGCAGCCCGCACCGTCCCGAAGCTTTCGAAGCGGCCCGATTTGGTATTGATGCCCTTAAGGCCACGGTGCCTATCTGGAAGCGCGAGACTTGGGAGGGCGGAACCGACTGGGGGTTGGCCGCCACCGAGATATCCGACGTGGCAGAACTACTAACGTCAGCAAAGGGCCACTGAGTGGGAAACGCTGCTTTTTTGCTGATTGCGGTGGCGATCATGGCCTTGGGACTGCTCGCGATTGGCGTGTGGACCTTTCTGAATCGTCCTCGAGAGGATGCCGGCATTCACGAATTTCGATCCGCCATCGACGCCCTCTCGGTGTTTCATGGCGACAAAAACTCTCGCCACCGAAAGACGAGACGCTGATGGCTCGCGATCTTGCGATCGATCTCGGTACCGCCAACACCCTCGTTTTCGAGGCTGGCCGCGGCATCGTCTTGAACGAGCCTTCTGTCATCGCGCTCAACGAGAAGAGCGGCGATGTGCTCGCAGTAGGCCAGGACGCCTGGAAAATGATTGGTCGAACGCCGGCCCACATCGTCGCTGTCCGACCTTTGCGCAAGGGTGCCATCACCGATTTCGACACTACCCAGAGGATGATCAGGCTCATTCTTCAGCGGGTGGGTGTCGGCCGTTTCGGCCGGACCCGCGTAATCGTCTGTGTTCCGTCAGTCATTACAGCCGTCGAGCGACGTGCTGTTACCGAGGCTGCTCGGCGGGCGGGCGCATCCGATGTACGACTTCTCGAACAACCAATGGCGGCGGCCATCGGGGCTGGCCTTCCCATCCACGAGCCGGTCGGGTCGATGGTTGTCGATGTTGGCGGCGGCACCACCGAGACCGCGATGATCTCGCTCGGTGGCATTGTTGCCATTAAGGCCATCAGGATGGGATCGTTCGAAATCGACGCCGCCCTTCAGGCGCATGCACGCCGCGAACACGGAGTGGCCATCGGCGAACGGACCTCAGAGGAGATCAAGGTCGCCATCGGGTCGGCGTGGCCAGCGCAGGACGAGCTTGCCGCCGAGGTTCGCGGTCGCGACTTAACGACCGGTCTCCCAAGGACGTTTGTCCTCGAACCCCAGCAGGTGCGAGACGCAATCGTCGATGTTGTCGATGCCATGGTCGAATCGGTCCTCGACTGTCTCTCTTTGGCACCGCCAGAACTTGCCCAGGATCTCATCATGAACGGTATTCACTTGGTAGGGGGTGGCGGCCTGCTCCGCGGCCTTGATGTCCGAATTGCCGACGCGACCGGGGTTCCAGTTCGCGTTGTCGACTCACCACTCGAAGCAGTTGTGCTAGGCGCCGGACGGGTTCTAGACAACTTTGACAACCTCACTGGTGTCTTTATTGGCTCCCGCGGGCCGTCGTAGCCACTGTGAAACTGAGCCAAATCTCGCGGTAGTGGCCCGACTCGTCAACGACTGGGTGAGATGATGGATGTGTGTCGACCGCTTCTCGCTGCGCCATCCTCGCTGTAGCTCTCGCGGTCGTGGCTGCTGCCTGTACACCCCCGACTGTCGATAGCGATGGGCCCGAGGTGGTACCAGTCCCGCGTAAGGCCGCGCCGGCCCGAACCTCAGGGTTCGACACCACGACCTTCCGGGTAGGTGTCATCGCCGACTTGTCTGGCCCTACTGGTGCCGCGAATCGGTCTGTTTTGGCGGGTGTCGAGGCCTACTGGTCGACCGTTAACTCTCTCGGTGGTGTTGACGCGCGTTTCCCGGTCGAGCTGGTTGTGCGCGATGTTGGCGGGCCATCTCCGGCTGCCGCTGCGGTGAGGGCTTACGCCGAGATTCAGTCTGATGTGGCTGTGTTCGCCCTCGTCGGTGGCACCGCCGTCGTCGACGCGGTTCGCCAGCTTGCGTCCGAAGACCAGATCTTGGTGGTCCCATCGACTCGGCAGTCGACTTGGGCCAACCTTGAGACCCTGCTGCCGGTTGGTTCGTCGTATGCCGCCGAGGCCTTTTCTGGCTTGGCGTGGATGGCCAGAGACGACTCTGAGGCCGACACCTGGTGTGTCGCCACCGACGTGAGCTTGGTGGGCGAGGACCAGCGGGTGGGAGCTCTGCTGGCTGCCCAGGAGCTCGATGCCATCGACGACCTGGTCACTATCGACATCGCGGTCGAAGGTGTTGTTGTGGCTGTCGACCAAATGAGCGCCTTGGCGTGTCAGAAGCTCTGGGTGGCGACCGACTCGTTAGGAGCCGTAGCGGTACTCAACGAGCTGGCCGCCCGCGATGTCGATATCGACGTCGGAGTCGGCGGCGAGGTTGTGCTGCCATTGTCAGCCGCTACGCAAACGTGGGCCGATGGCCGATTGATCGTGGCCACCGATGCGCCTTCCTGGGGCGATGACGCGGCCGGGTCCGTCCTTCTTCGATCGGCCTTCGCTGCCTACGTCCCCGATGCGAGGCCAGACCCCTGGGTGCGTATGGGATTCGCCTCTCAATACCCAGTCGATGTTCTGCTTCGAACTGGCACTCTCAATGTCGACGTCAGCCGAGGCGCACTCTGGGCGATTGCCCAAGGACTCGGACCCATCAACACCGGTGATCTGGTTGCATCGTTTGACAGGTCAGGTGGCATCGAGGGAATACCCAGAGAAATTTCGGTTCACGTCATTGATCCAATTGCTGGCGATCCACTTGGGTTGCGGTTCGTCGAACGATTCGAATCGCCGGCGGCCGGCGCGCTCGATGTGCTTTGGGACGGAGCCTTATAGTGCGGCTAAGAGGTTGCGTCAGCTGAGGACGTCTTCGGCGGCTTGTCTGACTTGCCAGTCGCGGTCGTCGAGTGCTCTCTTTAGAGCGGAGTCGACCTCTCGGCCTTCATAGGAAACCAGAGCCAGAACTGCCCGCCGTCTGATCGCTGGCTTGTCGATAGCTCCGGCCAAGATGGCTTCGATCGATTCAGGGTGACCGATAGCTCCGAGAGCTGCAACCGCGGCCTCGCGCACCAAAGTGTCGGTGTGGCTCTGAGCTAGTTGCTCAAGCCTCCGGCGAGTGGTGTTGTCGACGGTGGCATGCTCGCCGACTGCCCACGCTGCGACTTCGACAACGGACGGCTCAGGATCGTTCAAGGCCGGAGTGAGATCAATATCTGTTGAGGCTGCTAGCTGGCAGGCTCGATGCCTGACGGCGGAGTCGGGGTCGGTCAATGCGGCCAGTAGCTGGGCGTTCGATAGAGAGTCGCATCGGGCCAGCGCCGACATTGCTAGGCGTCTGTGTCGTGCCACCGAGCTGCTGAGGTGGCTGAGAGCAAAGGCAACGTCGCCGGTGTGTCCTGAGATAGCGATCGCCGCGCCGATCTCGTCGACTGTGGCATCGCTGGCAGCCACCGTTAGGAGACGATCGACGAAATCGCGATCGCTGCCGCGGCGATGGCGGCTGCGACCGAACCAGCCATGAGCAAACCGCCGCCCACCGCGATGAGAGCAAGGCTGACAATGGCGAAGATGCGTTTCCAGAGTGGTGCAGGCTTGTACTGCTCGTCCCATGAGCGCGTGGCCATGCGCCGGCGAGTCCACCAGCTTGTCTGAAGTGGCGGTGGCGTAGCTAGCACAGGTGTCAATTCGCCTTGGATCTGGATTTGTTCGATTGTCTGTGAAGATGCCACTGTCGGAGAGGGTTCATTCATCGTGACACCTTTCTTGTTGACGAGTTTCCTGATGACGAGTTGTGGCCGGGGCGGGTTGAGCGTTCGTCGCTCTTGTCGACTGATGGTCCTAGTCGGCACATTCGTGGCAGGCTGGAGTCTGGCTTTGCGGGAGGGCCCTCAATGATGACCCAAACAGAGCCGCCAAGCGAGAGCGTATCCGTCGGTCCTGTTTCGGCCGAGCGATCCTTCAATTGGGCCAAGTTCGTGTTTGTGGCCGCAGGCCTAGCTGGCGTGGCTCTCGTGGTCATGTCGATCGTAAAGGTGCCCTTCTTCTCACA
>JAADHX010000295.1 GCA_013151655.1 Actinomycetota bacterium | reverse complement strand
CGCCCATTCGCGAGCCCGCGCCCATTCGCAGGGCCATCGGTCACGTGTCATTCTCGGCAAGGTCGGGGCGCAGAACCACGGCGCCATGCAGATAGACATGCTTAAGGTCGGCCCGATCACGCTCGGTCTCGATGTGCATCATTACTCGGACACAGAGCTCGACCGAACCAGGGACATCGAGCTCTTGAGCACCGGTCATCGGAACATCGTCGAACGCCATTCGACCCCGGACCGCTGTCGCAGGGTGTAGACAGGTGATGTCGGGGGTGCTGACGAACAGAACCGAGATGACGTCGTCGGAGCCGATGTCGTTACGACCGAGCAACTCGAGCATTAGCTCAGGAACCCGCTCGGCCATCTGATCGGCGGAATCTGCGTCGAGAGTGGTGGCCCCTCGCAGGGCACGTACATGGATCACGGCGTCGAATCGTAGTCCCGACGCGGTCAGGTGCTCGAAGAACTTCGTCGACCGGCTCGGGTTTGATTTACAGCCCGATCAGCCGGCGACTCCGAACCAGAAGCCGCGTACAGGGACCGAACTTCACTGTGGCTCAACTCTCGCCATTGCCCAGCCACCAACGAAGGGTCGACGATGGGACCAATGCGAGTTCGAACCAGACGCAACACCGGGTGGCCAATCGCGTCGCACATCCGCCGAACCTGACGGTTCTTTCCCTCATGAATTGTTAGCTTGACCATGCCATCTTGTGGCTGCGACGCCTTAGCCGGGGCGGTTCGGCCATCGTCGAGATCGATTCCATTGCGCAGTTGACGTAGTTGACCTGCTTTGAGCGGATGCTCGACCTGAATCAGATACTCCTTCTCGACGCCGAACGAAGGGTGAGTCATGCGGTGGGTGAGGTCGCCGTCGTTGGTCAGCAACAACAGACCCTCAGTATCGAGATCGAGCCGGCCAACAGGCACCACTCGGGGGCTCGATGGCACTAGATCGACCACTACCGGACGCCCATGAGTGTCGCTGGCGGTAGAAACTGTGCCAGCCGGTTTGTGCACGAGGCGGTAGACAAGATCAGGCCGCACCGGAACTGGGGTGCCATCGATCTCGACCTTGGCATCATCGAGCTCGATCCGTTGCCCGAGTGTCGCTATCTGCCCGTCGACGGTGATGCGCTCGGCCCTAATCAGATCTTCACAGACACGACGGCTGCCGATACCAAGCCTTGCCAACACCTTCTGGAGGCGCTCGCCGTCGCGTGAATGACCAGGCCCAAGGTCGACATAGTCGTCGTTGTCGGTCACGCCTGGTTGGGCAACGACGGCCCGACACCCGATTGTTCGGCGCCCGGCTGGGCTTGGGCCAGCACCTCGGCAGGATCGAGGCCCTTAGTGACCGCGTCGCGAGAGGTCGCCCGATCTTCGTGGGTACCAAGGCCCTGCTCGAGAGCCTCGACGATGTTTGGATCGGGCACAAATGAACCGAGCGGAGGCAAGTCGTCGGTCGAATCGAGGCCGAGCCGTTCGAGGAACAATGGGGTCGTGCCGTACAGCACAGCCTGGCCAGGCCCAGCGTCGCGCCCAACCTCATCGACGTAGCCCCGAGTGAGCAACGAACGCATCACTCCGTCGACGTTGACTCCCCTTATTGCACCGATCTGGGCCCGCGACATCGGCTGTTTGTAAGCGACGATGGCGAGCGTTTCCATAGCTGCGGCAGATAGACGGGCTGATTGTCCCTCGAGCACAAATCGTTCGACGTATGGCGCCTGGGCCACAGTCGACTGAAAGCGGTATCCACCCGCCACCTTCGAGATCGTAAACCCGCGTCCATCGGCCTCGTCCTCGCGAGAGAGGTCGCGGCACAGCTCCTCGACTCGTACTGCGGAGATCTCGAGCAGTTGGGCCAAGAGGCCAGGCTCGACGGGTCTGTCGGCGACCATCAACACTGCTTCTAGAGCGGGCCGGACTTCGTTGGTCAGGTTGTCATCAGGTCGTCGTTCAACTTGGCTCAGTGGTTCGTCGTGACCCACTGGTTCGCCATGGCTTAGGGGTTCATGGTGGCTCATTAGTTATCCAGCGTAGACATCGACGTCGAGTTCGAGGTCGCGATTGTCGGCCTCACCAGTCCATTCGATGACGATGTCGCCGAAGTTGCCGATTTGGTCGAGTTCGATCAAGCCGCCCTTGAACAGTTCGAGGACCGCCAAGAAACGAATGACCACATCGAGCCTGGCCACCAGGTCGCCGGTGAGATTGCGGAACGTCACCTTGCCCATCGCCGGAAGCTCGAAGGTGAGCTCGCGCACCGCATCGGTGACGGACATGACGATTGCGGCAATGTGATCGATGTCGACTCTCGCAACAGGTTTTGGTGCCACCGCGGCAAGAAATGCCCGTCGAACATCATCGGGGACAACGTTCGCCAGCGAGTCTGGAGCGAGCTCGTGATAACGATCATCGGGACCAGCGGTACGCGCGTATGACCGGCTCGCATCGTCGGCGATGGCCTGCATCATTGCCGCGGCGTTCTTAAAGGTCTTGCATTCGAGCAATCGAGCGAGCAGCAGATCGCGCTCCTCCCATAAGGCAAGCTCTTCATCGAGATCGGCATCGTCGACATTCGGAAGGAGCCTGCGGGTCTTTAGCTCGATAAGGGTGGCCGCAATTAGTAGAAACTCGGTGGCCAACTCGAGGTTGATGCCATCTTCGGATTCGGCCATTGCGTCGAGCTCGATCAGGTACGCGTCTACGATCGAACTCAGATTGACCTCATAAAGATCAACCTCTTCCTTTAAAATCAGGTGCAGCAGAAGGTCGAATGGGCCTTCATAAGTAGACGTGTGCACCGGATAGGACATTTGGTCCAATCTAGCGGGTCCGAAGGGCTCAAATCACACGGAGGTGATTTGTTTGTTAGATCGATTCCAGAGGTCATTCCCACACGACCACCGGCTGGCGGCTACCGAGGCCACTCGCCAAGCCTGGCACAAGCTCATTTCGATCGACAGGGCCATCGGCACGTTCCGGACTACAGCTTCGGCCAGCGTGTCAATCGCCAGGACAGCCGCCTCCACCATCACCAACACAATTCGATCAAAACCAAGCGCCGACTCCACCCGTCGCATTCCGAGTGCAGACGACCCCATGATTCACGATCGCGAGTCCGTCCGGTCCAAACACGAGTGGGCAGGCACCGCCGCAATGGTCATCGGGCCGACGAGTGCCAACCTGCGAGCGGGTCAACCGTGGCACCGCCGCGTGTTGCGCTCAGATCGTGTGGTCGGGTTCCCAGACGGCTGGCTGCGCATAACACCAAACGACTTCCTTTGGTCGCCAATCCCCAGTCGAGCTGCGACCGCCGAAGTGGTGCAACTCGACTCACGCAGCCTTGCCGACGTCGAGTTGGTTGCTCTTGGTCGTCGGCGAGCTGGGCTAACGATCACGACTCGTTCTGGCACCGAACTCTGGCTCCTAATCGCCGACAGACGAAAAGTTGACGAGATGTTGCAGCGCCTTCGCTACCGTGATCGGTCATGACACGCGTCTTTTCGGGTATTCAACCCACAGGTGAACTTCAGCTAGGCAACTACCTAGGCGCGGTAAGGCAATGGACGATCGATCAGCACGAGCACGACGCGATCTTTTGTGTCGTCGATCTGCACGCCATCACTACCCCTCAGGACCCAGCCGAACTCCGCACCAAAACTCTAGAAACAATGGCCGGCCTCATTGCATCTGGGCTCGACCCCAGCGCCTGCACACTCTTCGTGCAAAGCCACGTGCACGAACACGCTGAGCTTTCATGGATACTCGCCAGTGCCGCCTCTTTCGGCGAACTGAGCCGCATGACTCAGTTCAAGGACAAATCCGATCGCCAAAGCGGCGGCTTCGTATCGGCAGGCTTGTTTACCTACCCGGTGCTCATGGCCGCAGACATCTTGTTGTATGACACCGACCGGGTGCCAGTTGGCGACGATCAGCGACAACACATCGAGCTCGCCAGAGATGTAGCCGAACGATTCAACAACCGCCACGGAGAAACTTTCGTTGTTCCTGAGGCCGCGATCGGCAAAGTTGGTGCCAGGGTTATGGATCTTCAGAATCCCAACAACAAAATGTCGAAGTCG
>JAADHX010000212.1:1252-5344 GCA_013151655.1 Actinomycetota bacterium | reverse complement strand
CCTCATACAACAAACCCTCAACACAAAGAAGATCCATCTCCTCAAGTTCATCAGATGTGTGAAACCGCACACTCGCCATTCGCATAAACCCCACAATACCAAACACACGTTCTGGTACCACCAAAACCACAGAGTATTCAGAAAGCTGATGCACACCTTATGACGACAACCAAAACCGAGCCGCATGCAATTGAAAGCAATGGACAGGGGTGGTTCAACTCCGCCCGAAAACCCACGAGCTGGGTGCCCAAGCTAAGTCGGGTTGATCCAGATCGCGACGGTTTCGCCGGGCACAAGTGCTGCACCGGTTCCGGGGTCGACCTTCCACACCTGTCCCTGTCGAAGTTCTGCTGCCCGCGGGTCGGACTCGACCTCGTCGATCAGGTCCACTTCGTATCCGGCCGCCCTGAGCCTGGCTGTGGCTACCTCTGCGCTTTCGCCGAGTACATCAGGGACTCGGCGGACCTTCTGGCCGTTGGCAACGTTGATGACAATCTCGGCTCCGGTCTCGACGATGGATTCACCGGTCGGAGTCTGCGACGCGACAATTCCTGGCGGGTACTGGTCGTCGGGGACTGAGTTCTCGACCACGACGAACCCGGCCCTGGTCAGAATCTCACTCGCTAACTCGCTTTGCATTCCGACAACGTCACGAACCAGTTCGCCAGGGATCGTTGTAGTCGGTCCGGCGGTTGCACCTGCCGAGGCTGCGGATTCGCTCCCAGTTTCAGAGTCTGGTTCGGCGTCTAGCTCGGCGAATGTGAAATCGACTATCGGAACCTCGGCTAGGGCCGCGGTCATGTAGAGCTGCCATATTTCGGCTGGCCAGGTTCCACCGGTGACTCGAATACGGGTCTGGGGTGGAACCATCGGAATCTGACCTTCGGCGTATCCAACCCAAACGCCGGTTACAAGGTCGGGGGTGTACCCCACAAACCAAGCGTCGCCCCAGTTCTGGCCTGTGCCGGTTTTGCCTGCGACTGGTCGGCCGATCCGGGCCCTGACACCGGTGCCTCGCGAGATGACCTGTTGGAGAACTGCCGTTACTTCGTCGGCCGTCGACCGATCGATCGCGCGCAACGGCGATGGGTCGTACTGGTAGATGACTTCACCGTCGGGGCCGGTCACCCTGGTCACGTAGACCGGGTCGTTTCGCACGCCGCGGTTTGCGAACGTCGCGTAAGCGACGGTCATGTCGAGGGGGCTTACGTCGTTCGCTCCAAGTACGGCCGACGGAATTGCCTGAAGAGGCGCCGACACGCCAAGATCTCGCGCAACCGCCACGGCATCGGCCGGACCGACATCCATCATCAACTGTGCATATGCGGTGTTGTATGACCGAACTGTGGCTTCAACTAGATTTACCGTTTCGCCGGCGGACCCTCCGTAGTTCTCGACCTCCCAGATGTCGTTCGTGATCGGAATCTCGATATTGGCCGGCGCCGAGTATTCCTGACTAGTGGATATTCCTTCTTCGATAGCGGCCGCGAGCACGAGAGGTTTGAACGACGAGCCTGATGGTCTCGCCGCCTGGGTCGCCAGGTTGAACTTCGAAGCCGGCGCACCACCGAAGAAGTCTCTGCCGCCCACCATGGCCAACACGTAGCCGGTAGCCGGGTCGATGGTTACTACCGCGCTGTTTGGGTCGGCTTGTGGATCCGACAGCACGAGATTGACTGCGGCTTCGGCTCCGGTCTGAAGAGCTGGGTCGAGTGTGGTTTCGATCGTCAGCCCGCCCGTAAACAACAACCGGGCGCGCTCCTCGTACGTTCGGCCAAACGCGACGTGTTCGAGCATGAATCGTTTGACTTCTTCAACGAAGTACGCCCCCTCGTAGTGGTCTTCGGGGTCCGGAGCTTTCAGAACGAGGTCGCCATTGTTCCAGGCGCTCGCCTCGGAGTTGGTGAGATAGTCCTCATCCACCATGGCCTGAAGTACGAGGCTCCGACGATCCAGGGCCCCTTGGGGGTTCACGAATGGATCGAACGTTGAGGGTGCCTTCACTAGCCCCGCGAGCAAAGCCCCTTGGCCAACGGTGAGGTCGCTGGCGGTTACGCCGAAATAGACCTGGGCCGCAGCTTCGATGCCGTACGCGCCAGCCCCGAAATACACAGTGTTGAGGTAGAACTCAAGGATCTCTTCCTTGGTGTACTGACGCTCCACTTGGATCGCCAACGATGCCTCTTCAATCTTTCGATCGAGGGTCCGATCGGTTCCGATGATCGCGTTCTTAACGAACTGTTGGGTGATTGTCGAGCCACCTTCGACGATGTCGCCTTCGTCGATATTTCGGCGCAAGGCCCGAAGGATCGATCGCAGGTCGATGCCAATATGGGTCCAGAAACGTCGATCTTCGATGGCCACGATGGCGTTCTGGACATGGACAGGAACTATTTCGAGGCTGATCTCGGTGCGGTTCTCGCCCGCGTGAAGGGTCAGTAGCTCTGCCCCGTCGGCCGCCATGATCGTCGAGGCTTCGGCGTTTGGAGGAATCGTCGGTGCGAGGGCGATAGCCGTATAGGTGCAACTGGTCGCAACGAGCGCGAAAGCCACGACGATTGTCGTCGCCCTGGCAAGACTCCAGCCCCCTTGCGCCCCGGCTGTGTCGGTAGTGGTGGAGCTCTGCGCAGATCCCTCGCTGCGGTTCATGACAGGTTCTGTCGACCGGGCCGCAACCAACTTTCGGAGCCATTGGTCGACGTGACCGAGTAATTCGTCACTAGCGCTCCGTTTGTTTGGCATCGTTGTGTGGTGAATCTGATTGACGACCTCGATGCGCGTGGCCTGATCCACGACACCACGGACCGGTCGGCGCTAGCTGCCCGCCTCGCTGATGGGCCGATCACGTTCTATTACGGATGCGATCCCTCCGCCGACAGCCTCCATGCCGGAAACCTCATCGGCCTGCTGACGGCGCGGCGTTTCCAGCTGGCCGGGCACAAACCGATCATGCTCGCCGGCGGCGCAACGGGCATGATCGGCGACCCGTCGGGCCGCTCAGACGAGCGAAAGTTGCTCGACGATGATGCGCTGGCCAACAACCTCTCGTTTATCGTCCCTCAGCTTGAGCAGTTCGTCGATTTTGGAAGTCGGCCCAACGGTGCGAAGTTGGTCGACAACAGGGCCTGGACGGTCGGTGTGTCGATACTCGACTTTCTGCGCGATATCGGCAAACACGTCACGGTCAACCAAATGTTGGCCAAGGAGTCGGTCAAGGCTCGCCTCCGAGGAGATGGCCTTAGCTATACCGAGTTCTCATACATGCTTCTTCAGGCGTACGACTACTTGTGGCTGGCCGAAAACGAAGGTTGCGACCTCCAGATCGGCGGCTCCGACCAATGGGGAAACATTGTTCTTGGTGCCGACCTGATTCGGCGCAAACTCCAGAGGCGCGTGCATGCCCTGACTTGGCCACTACTCACAAAACGCGATGGCACCAAGTACGGAAAGACCGCCGGCGGCGAAACAATGTGGTTGGGAGCCCATCGGCTCTCCCCATACGGCTTTTACCAAGGCTGGATCGGCGCCGACGACCACGACCTCAGAAAGCTCCTGCTTCAGCTGACCTTCATGAGTGTGGCCGATGTTGATGACACACTCGAAGCTCACAATCGGAATCCTGGTGATCGACTTGGGCAACGGACGTTGGCTCACGAACTGTGTGTGTTGGTCCATGGCCAGGCTGCCGCAAAGGGCGCAGCCGAAGCTTCTGGTCTGTTGTTCGGGGGCGGCGACGTAACCTCGGCTTCGGCCGAAGCATTCGAACAACTTGCAGCCGAACTGCCGACCACGCTGGTCGACGGCACCGGCGGAGCGGTGCTCGACATCCTGGTACAGGCGGGTCTTGCTAGCTCCCGTAGCGATGCGAAACGAGCGATGGGTGAGGGCAGCATCTACGTTGACGGCGAACGGGTCAGCGATCTCGACGCCGAACTTGGCGCCACACCGTTGGCGGGCGGACATCATTTGCTGCGACGTGGCAAGAAGAAGTGGCACCTGATTCGTAAGGCCGATAGCAACAGGTTCTGAAGTTCAAACGCACCGGTTTCGAGAATCTTGAACTTTTCGGGTGACTTGGTTGGCATAACCGGC
>JAADHX010000212.1:0-1145 GCA_013151655.1 Actinomycetota bacterium | reverse complement strand
AGCGATAGATCGCTACAGTGGCTCTTCGCTTCTGAAGCACGAGATGCGCAACCAAGTGTCCGACATAATCGGATGAACTTGGTCAGCGAATCGGAACTTCCAAGTCGGATCACCGGGGCTAAGGCTGCCGAGTCCGTATCGAGCGCACTGCTTGCAGTGCAGCGCTCCTTGACAACAGAAGAGAGGACGAAATAACGCCAGTGCGGGCGTTTTTGCCGACATCACTGCCTCATTGAGGCAGCGTCTGCTTGGACGCCTACACAAATTTATACCCGTCCGATGAATCGCAACTCATCTCATGAGTAACGAGACATCAGACATTCCTTTTAAGATATACAAAGTCAGGACACGACACTTTCGTGTCCGGGCTCTTCTATCGTTCGAACACACACTTCGGTTGGTGTTCGCATGGTTTTGATGGAGAGTTTGATCCTGGCTCAGGACGAACGCTGGCGGCGTGCTTAACACATGCAAGTCGAACGAGATCGAGGCTTCGGCCTCAATGATCTAGTGGCGAACGGGTGCGTAACACGTGAGAAACCTGCCCTGAAGATCGGAATAACCCAAGGAAACTCGGGCTAATACCGAATGCCTTCCCACCACCGCATGGTGGAGGGAAGAAATGCTCCGGCGCTTTGGGAGGGTCTCGCGGCCTATCAGCTAGTTGGTGAGGTAACGGCTCACCAAGGCATCGACGGGTAGCTGGTCTGAGAGGACGATCAGCTGGGACTGAGACACGGCCCAGACTCCTACGGGAGGCAGCAGTGGGGAATCTTGCGCAATGGGCGAAAGCCTGACGCAGCAACGCCGCGTGAGGGAAGACGGCTCTCGGGTTGTAAACCTCTTTCAGCAGGGACGAAATTGACGGTACCTGCAGAAGAAGCGCCGGCCAACTACGTGCCAGCAGCCGCGGTAACACGTAGGGCGCAAGCGTTGTCCGGATTTATTGGGCGTAAAGGGCTCGTAGGCGGTTTCGTAAGTCGGGTGTGAAAACTCAGGGCTCAACCCTGAGACGCCACTCGATACTGCGATGACTTGAGTCCGGTAGGGGAGCAGGGAATTCCTGGTGTAGCGGTGAAATGCGCAGATATCAGGAGGAACACCATTAGCGAAGGCGCTGCTCTGGGCCGGTACTGACGCTGAGG
>JAADHX010000012.1 GCA_013151655.1 Actinomycetota bacterium | reverse complement strand
ATCGGTCGACGACATCCTGGTTGATGCTCAAAAGACAGTCGCCGATGTGATCGAGTTCTTTGTCGGCAAGGAGAACGCACCAGATTATGTTCTGTCGATACGGTGCCTCGAGGTGTCGGTCGATGTGGCTGCCTCATCCACCGATGTTCTTAGTGGCGACCTCAAGTTCAACCTTCACTTCGCGGTTGTTCACCGCACCGACGATTCTCGGTCGGTCGGGAAGGTACTCGCGCTTCAGTGGAAATTCGGCGAGAGTGCTGTAAGCAACATCAACAATGTTGCTACCGCGCTCACCAGCCCACTTCCGCCCGATCTGACGGGTTGCCGCATCCCACCCAAGAGCGCCTCGTTCAGCAACATCATTTTGTCGATCAACGATGCGCCGATCGTCTACGCAGGCGACCTAAGCGAGACACTTCCGGCCACGTTTGGCGAGCCGGTAAACGTTGAGAGCACATGGACTGTGACCGACCCAGCGTTGTATGAGGTCACCATCGACCTCGGACAAGGGCGCGATTACGTTGAGGTCTGGCAACACACCAGGATCACCGAGGCCACTAAAACTGTTCGTATTCCCCCGAACCTGCGTTATGACGCCGACGGTGCGGGTGTCGACGACGACGGTGTCGGCCGGTTTGTAATCACCGCGACCCTACGAGTCGCTGGCAAAGACACGCCGCTCAAGACGTTGCAGCTGCCTGTGGTCGTGTCCGACGACTCGACTGTGGGTCACAGGATCAACCTTCTAAACACGCCGAGTGGCAACGTCTTCGAAGGCGATCGGCCGGCCGTGTCATCGACCTTTACTTTGAGGGCCGGTGAGACGAAGGCGCGCTCGTGGTTCGAGGTGCGCGTCGGCGATGACGGAGCCACGTTCCGTGTTGGCGGCCAGGATGTCTCAGACTTCAAATTCGGGCAACGGACCCATAATGTTGCCTATGACCCCAGAACGTGGCCCAACACGGGCACCATCACGACGGAGCGGTTCGCTCTTCCGGTGCTTAGATGGGATAGCGAGACCGAACAAACAATCCTAACCCACGTGGTCGAATACGGGAACGGTGCCGGTGCAATCCGCGATCGGACGAGTTTCGTATTCAACGTCCAGGACGACACCCCATACTTCACCCAGATTTGCTCAGAAGACTTATGCCTCGACCGAGACGGATCTGGGCCGCTTCTGGTAGCGAGCCCAGACACCAGAATGCTGGTTGGACTCATCGACCCAGGGCTCATCGAAGGATCTCGCGATGGGGTCACGCGCGCAAACTTGCGCGAGCAGGTCGATAACCCATACATCGTTACGATGGACGGGGGCATCGCAGGTGGGTTGTCCTTGTTTGGCGGAGAAGATTTGTTCAGGCTTGCCAGCGGACGTCTGTCGGGTCTTAGCTACGAGTATGACCTGTCAAGGCCCGAACTCCGCGATTATGAGCCTGGTATCCATTGGGTGAGTTGGGGTGTGGGCTGCTGGAGTTGCCCAGGCACCTCAACCATCGAGGCCCCGCTGCTCGTCGTCGAAAACAACGACGAGTGGAAGCCCAATCGGGCTTCCATCCCTGAGGGGCGTTCGGGTTGGTATAGCACTGCTATTGCCACCTTCGATGAGTTCGAGGGCGCTTGTGGTGCTGTCAACTTCGTAGTTCGAGCCGGGGCTCAATCTGAGTTCATCGAGTTCGCGGTTGTTGATTCGGCGCGTCCCTTTGATCTGGCGGCAGCGAAAAACCGAGTAAAAGTGACCGACCGCACCTTTGGCACCCCTAGTGATCTTGTGGTCGCGAACGGCGTGGCTAGCTGGACGACTGTCCCTAACCAGAAGTACTACATAGGCGTCACCGATGATCACGATCAAGGTTCTGGGGCGTGTAAGTCTAATCGGCCTCATTTCACGTCGATATTCCAGGTCGAGTTGACGCGCCAACCAGCTGCACCGGTAAACGACGCGTTCAGTCGCCGGGTGGTACTTGAGACGCAAGACAGCCCGTTTGGCCGCCTTCCGTTTAGCTCAGTCGACCTCACCAGGGCTACCACTGGTGCCTTCGAAGCAGCCCGGATTCCGTCATGTTGGAGCGACGGTGCTCAGAACACCGTCTTCTATGAATACTGGATACCTGGCGGGAAACCAGACAGGCCTGTGTTGGCTGAGGCCATTCCGTTCTCAGACGAGTTCGGGGTGTTGCCTCCTGATGCCCAACTTGCGGTGTACCAGTTGAATGATGACGACTCAGTCGGACCCGAGGTGGGTTGTAGCAACGCCAGCTCAAACCCGTGGGTCGACGATGTGTGGGCAGCAGATGGGCTGAGTGCTCATCCAGTCGTGGCCTTTACTGCTAAGAGCACGGAGCGTTATGTCATCGTTGTCGATACCGAAGGACCTGCGGGCCGTATCGATGTTCGGGTTTCACTACCCGGCCAACTCGACCCGATCGGTATTGCGGGCGGGGGCGTAGTTCGTCTCAACACTTCTCAGGGTCTCACCAAGGCTGAGACGAAAGGCACCTTGCCGTGCGCCCCGGGTTCTGTCACTAGGGTCGGAGCGGTTGCGTGGCGTGCATCGACTAATGCCCCGGTTCGGGTAACGACTACCGGCTCAGCGGTGCTGGGCGTTGTGAAGATAGGCGAGAACGGAGTGGCCGATGGCTGGCCCGATGCGCTCGGCTCGGCTGGCACGGTCAATATTGCTTGTGGTGCCACTTCAGCTGGCGGTCTCGACCTAACCCCGGTGCAGGGTCAGCAATATGTGTTCTTGTTAGGCACAGCCGGAAGTGCCGACGTCGAAGTGACTGTTGCCACGACCGGCGAAGCCTTTGAACTGCCAGTTGGGGCTGCTGCTGGCAATCGGGCTGGTTACTGGATGGTCGATGTAGACGGTCGGATCTATGCCTTCGGCGACGGACAACTGATTGTTCCCACCGGTGCCAGGGCCCCGGTCACGTCGTCCACGGTGAAGGTTCTGGAGAACCCGTCTGGTGTCGGTCTCTGGGTGTTGGAGGTAAATGGGACGGTCCATGCCCTTGGCGGGGCGCCGCATTACGGAAACGTCGACACCAGCGCTCTTCTAGCCGGCGAAGTTCCGGCCACGATGGCCGCTACGCCCGGAGGCAAGGGGTACTACGTGTTCACGAGTAAGGGCCGAGTGCTCGTATTCGGCGATGCCGTACATCATGGTGACTTGGTACAGCTAGGTCTGGCCGAGGTCCTCCGTGGCGACATTGTTGACAGTTCGGCGCTCACCGATGGCAGCGGCTACTACATGGTTGGTTCCGACGGCGGCATTTTCGCCTTTGGCGCCGCCGAGTTCGCCGGTTCGATTCCGCAGGTCGTGGCCGGCCCGCTGGTTTCGCCGGTCAACGGTCTTGTGGCCGATCCCGACGGCAGGGGTTACTGGTTGGTGGCCGGCGATGGTGGAGTGTTCGCCTTCGACGCTCCGTTCGTAGGGTCGCTGCCTGGGGTGCTACCGCCAGGAACTCAGCTGGCGTCGCCGGTGAACGGCCTGGTTCCGTTCGGGGATGGCTACATGATGGTCGCGGGCGATGGCGGCATCTTCAACTTCAGCTCAACTGAGTTCTTGGGCAGCCTTGGCGGCCAGGTGATCCCGTCGCCGATCGTTGGGGTCGCGCCTGTCCGCGGGTGACCTTGGGGCCATGCCGATCATCGCAACTAGGGGGCAAACGACCAGCCGGATAGCCACCGCCACCGGGGTGGCCCGGCGATCCATCCACGAAACCAGTTTCGCATCGGCTGAACGTTAGGGCTGCGATGGCGGCGCCTCGTCGCGGCCCTGTGGGCTAAGGATGCCCACGACGGCGTCGACACCTAACTCATGAAGCACAAAGCGACGAGAACCGTGGTCGGGTTCGGCATTGCTGCCCCACTGTTGTTGGTTCTGATTTTCAGCGCGATGCGAGTCGGTACTGTCGAAATGGCTGGTGTGTTCATGATGTTGCCTGCCGTTATTTTGGCCTCGCTCATCGTCAGCTCCAACAGCGAAGCCACCAGCCTCTAGGTTCTTAGCGAGCTGTGAAAGCGCTCCAAACGGCAGGCGCTAAGCGGGAGACAATGCCGCCAGCATGAGACCGACCAGCCCAATCATCGAGACGATGTTGGCGCTG
>JAADHX010000013.1 GCA_013151655.1 Actinomycetota bacterium | reverse complement strand
TCGTCGGTCTCGTTGATAGCGGCATCAACAACGACGGGAGTGGTCACAGTTGACCTAGCCGCGATAGAAGATCCACTCGGGCTGGTTCGGCTCGTTGAGGCCCTCGAGACTCGACTCGCCGGACGCGTCGCCCTGGTGCGAGTGGCACTCCTCGACCCGGCCGAACTGACCGACACCCAAACGGGGATTACGCCAGGCGTCTTCGGCTGACAGTCGCGAAATTGATGAGCTGAGCCACGTGTGGTGTAGCTGGACGCATCAAGTTCTAACTGGAAAGGTCGGCTGCGAGCGCGACCTGTTGGATCTCGGTGAGCTCGACCTCAGCCAATAAGGCCGGGAAGTCACAACCAATGCTGACCGGAGGGCTCGGGCAGGTGAAGGTGAGGTATTGCACCGCTGAGATGCGATCGGTTCCGACCTGCATCGGATCGTAGGTCGCGTATACCTGCGACCCGTCGGTCAAGCGCATGTATAGCGAGGCTTCGAGCCCAAGCCACGCTGTGAGCTTTGGTTTGCGGTCAGCGGCGTCGGGTATCTCGATGAGTAGGGCGCAGCCGAGCTGGCCCTCGTCGCCAAGCATGGCGTTGTAGGTGTTTATCTCGTCGATGATGGCTGACTCTCGAACTATTTTTTCGGCCCGCATGATCTCTTGGATTTGATATGTGAGGGTCTCGCGGTTTTCGAACAAGAACGTCAGGTTCTCGCCGAGATGAACGCGGCGGTCGGATTTCACGCCGAATATGTGCTCGCGTTGTTCGTCTCGTTTGTCTTCGTAACTTTGATAATCGACGATGTCGCGGCGCTGAATCAGGCGCGTCATATCTACTACGTCCCTTGTGCTTGATCTGATGGACCGGCTGTGTCATCTGGATTCGGCTCGGGTGTGATCGCGGTGGGGAAACCATCGGGGCGATAGGCCCTGGCCAGAATCGACATGGGATGCATGGGCCGGCGTCCGGCATGTTGGCCGAATTGGATTGCGGCTAGCGGGCAGTCTGTGGCCCAAACCTCGGCATCTTTGGCGGCATTCATGCCATCGAATGCCTTCTTGCCAACTCGGATCGACACTTCGAAACCTTCGGTCTTCATGGCGTAGGTGCCGTCGTGGCCGCAGCATTCCATAGTGGTAGATGGGGTCACGCCAGGGATTTTACGAATGAGATCGCGGCCCTTGAAACCAACCGCTTGGGCTCTCAGGTGACACGGCGCGTGATAGCTGACGTCGCCAGGCGTCGATTTGAAGTCTTCGTTGAATCGTTCTTCTTTGCGGATCGACCACAAGAATTCGCCAGGATCCATGACGTTAGCGGCCACTTTTTTGGCACGTTCGCGGTCGTCGGAGTCGACGAGGGTCGGATACTCCTGGCGCAACATCATCGAACACGTCGGATTGATGACCAGAACCTTCTTGCCGGCATCGACATGGGCCTCGAGTTTGTCGAGGTTTATCTTGGCCTTCTTACGCATGGTGTCGAGGTCGCCTGACTCCCACGCAGGCATTCCGCAACATTGGAACCCGGCTTCACAAGTGATTCCAACGCTGTTGGTTCGCAGCACTTCGACGGTGTCTTGGCCAATCTCGGGCTCGTTGTGCTGCACGTAACACGTCTGGAACAGCACCGCTTCACCGTCGGCTGGATCGTCGTGGATGAGGCCCTCGTTCTTGGCCCACTTCTCGAAGGTGTGACGTGCGAACGGCGGAAGGTCTTTGTCTGGATGAACGCCAAGCACCTTTTCGAGGAACTTGCGATGCAGCTTTGAGCGTGAGTTGAGGGCATTGGCCGCGCCAAGACTGGCGCGGGCCGCGGCGCCAGCCCGGTCTGGGTCGCCCAATACCTTGTCGCGAAATGAAGTGCCATCGGCTTTGGTGCGTTGGGCTTTGTAGCGATGGACAAGTTTGGGGAAGTCGAGTTTGTAGTCGTGGCCATCGCGTTCGGTGTACGGGCACTGAACCTCGCACAACTTGCACTGGAAACACTCGTCGATGACTTGTTCGGTTTCGGCGTCGGTGATGGACGAAACCTTGCCGTCATGTCGATCGTCGATGAACGAAAAAAGCGACGGGAACGAGTCGCAGTATTTGAAACACAACCTGCAGCCATGACAGACCTCGAACGTTCGCTCGAGCTCCTTAGCGAGAGCTTCAGAGTCCCAGTACACCGAGTCGGCGGGGTCGTAGGACAACCCGTCGGTAGGGGAGTATGAGATCGGGCGGTTCGAATCTGTCATGGCTGCTAGGTGTTTCTGTCGGTGCGCTTGGTTAGCTCAGGAGACGCTGTCGAGCATCTGCTCGAAGCGGCCAGCATGGCTCTTCTCGGCCTTGGCCAAGGTCTCGAACCAGTCGGCGATCTCGCCGAAGCCCTCTTCGCGAGCCGTCTTGGCCATACCTGGGTACATCTCGGTGTACTCGTGGGTCTCGCCGGCAACGGCCGACTTGAGGTTGGCAATGGTGTCGCCAATGGGCTCGCCGGTGGCGGGGTCGCCTACAGGCTTGAGGTAGTCGAGGTGCCCGTGAGCATGGCCGGTTTCGCCTTCGGCTGTTTCGCGGAAGTTGCCCGCGACCTCTGGGTAGCCCTCAACATCGGCGACCTTTGCGAAGTAGAGGTAACGACGGTTGGCCTGGGACTCGCCCGCAAAGGCGGCCTTGAGGTTGCCGTGGGTCTCGCTGCCATTGAGTTCCATGGTGTGTCTCCTGGAGTTGTTAGCGCTACTGGTGAACGCTGTGTTTGTTGGAATCAGTTCGTTGGAATATGGACCCTAGAGGGTGCCAGAGATGACCCTACCAGGACCTATTTGGACTATGTCCAAGTTCGGAAGAAACCTAAAACTAGTTCTAACTCAACTGCGGATCAGTTAACGTTGCATCGCATGAAGCCCCCACTACTGGACAGGTTGCGCGATCGCGGATATCGCCTAACGTCGCAGCGGCGGGTTGTGGCTGAGGTTCTAGCCGGTGAAGAAGTGCATCTGACCGCCGACGAGGTCCACCAAGCGGCGGCAGCGTTGTTGCCAGAGATAAGCCGGGCCACCGTGTACAGCACGTTGCGACAGTTGGTCGACCTAGGCGAACTGAACGAGCTAAACCTCGACGGCCGCTCCAAGCGGTACGACCCCAACGTCGACCCCAAACACCATCATCTCCTGTGCACCACATGCGGGTCGGTCCACGACGTCGGTCACCACAGCACGGTTCCTGAGCTGCAGCCCGACGAACTTCGGGGCATGACTATCGATAGTGCCGACGTTGTTTACCAGGGCACCTGTGCGCGCTGCGTTGCCATAGCCCGAACGACTCGGTGAGCGACCGCTGTACACGTGCGTAGGTTTAGGTACGACACTCTCATGTCGAAGACGATCCCTGTCTTAGGGCTCCAGCAGTTCGATGGCGATCTCGAACGTCGTCGTAAAGTCTGAACTACTAGCGGGCACGGTGAGAACGCCGCCGATGGTTCCGCCTGCGAACACGAGAATTGCCCGGCTTGTGGCCCCAGGAGCGACCTCATCTGCGCCGAACACGGAGGTCACCTCAAACTCAGCACCGACACTCGACCTGTGCACGGCCGCAAAGCCGTTGATGAGGGCGACATCATCGGCCTGATTGGTGACATCGATCACGATGACAAGCTCGTCGGCAGGAATAGTCAGGTAGGCCGACACCACCGTCACTGTTACCGACTGGTCGATTCCTGACCTTCCACCAACAAGAAGGCGGCCTTCTAGCGATTGGCCATCGATCTCGAAATCGGTCAGAAGGCCATCGGCCCCGACGGCGAAGTTGCCAAATGTTCGGCAGTTCCCACCGGTAGGGGTTGGATCGCAAACGACGACCTCGTTAGAGGCCGAATTGTCCACCCGCCCGAGGGGTTGTTCGGGCAGAACCGAGAGAGCCGCTATCTGATGCTCGATGTAGCCACGCGCCAGCGAGGCGGTTGCCGTGAGTTGAACAAGGCGCTGCGCTGCGGCCTCAGAACGGGCCGCCAAATTCGTCGCGAACTCCTCAGCAATGCCTGGGGGAACCGTGGTGGTCGGACCGGACCGAGCGGCCGTGGTGGTCGTGAGGATGCTCGATGTTGGGTTCGAGGCGACGGGTGGAGCGGTCGGGTCATCATCCC